>JAGCXC010000032.1 GCA_017961515.1 Clostridiales bacterium
ACACACACACACACACACAATACCTTTACTTACAAGGAAGGAGGTACACTTATTATTTAAGCGTATCTCTTATTTATTTAAAATCTCCAATAAAGGGGGTTTTAATCTAATATGAGTAAAAGTATCAAATTAAAAGGTAATAATTATATTGATAGTACGGGAATTGTACATAATAGACAGTTATTAAGTGATTTATTAAGTAATATATCCCTTATAGCTTATCCAGTAGGTAGTATATACATCTCAGTAAATAGTACTAACCCAGCTACATTGTTTGGTGGTACTTGGGAAAGACTCGCTGACCGTTTTTTATGGGCTACCTCGATTAATAATAACATAGGTAATACTGGTGGTACTATGACTAATACAATAGTCCAAAGCAATTTACCAAGTAGAGCTATGGTAAGAGGTAGAGTTACTGGTACTCACTATGGTTGTGACTGTAACAAAGCTATAACTGACAGTTGGGCTAATATATGTTTAGCTGACGGAGGTATGACAAGCGACCAACCTATCAATAATATGCCACCATATTTAGAGGTGGCTATGTGGAAACGTACAGCTTAAATAATAAGTTATATATAATATGGCTAGAGCGATTAAATTTAAAAATAACGATTATATCGATACAAGAGGAATCGTACACAATAGGCAAATATTAGCGGATATTATTTATCCAGTTGGTAGTATTTACTTATGTGTTAACGATGTTAACCCAGCTACATTGTTTGGTGGTACTTGGCAAAAAATGAGTGGTGGTTATTTGTATGGTTGTTCGAGTAGTACTGGTAACTCAACTTATACTGGTAGTGCTACACAGTCCCATACTTTAACCAAAGACGAAATACCAAGTCATAATCACGGAACTGTAAACGGTAGACAAAGTGTTAGCTGGTCTAATGGAGGATATTACTTAAATACATCAAGTGGACTACAAGTAAAGGTAGAATCAACCAACACAAGTAATACTGGTGGAGGACAAGGACACACCCACAATATAGCTTATATCGGTGTATGGGTATGGAAACGTACAGCTTAAAAAAGGAGGATAAAAATTGAAAAATATTATAAATTTTATTACTGGTACACTAGCTACGGGCTTAGTGTATTTTTTAGGTGGCTGGGACGTAGCTTTACAAGTACTTTTATTAGTAGTTGTTTTAGATTATGTTACTGGTATATGCCAAGCTATTTATAATAAAAAAATAAATAGCACAGTAGGACTAAAAGGTATCATTAAAAAAGTTGGATACTTTATTATTGTAG
Source organism: Clostridiales bacterium (assembly GCA_017961515.1). Lineage (NCBI taxonomy): Bacteria > Bacillati > Bacillota > Clostridia > Eubacteriales > Clostridiales bacterium. The sequence continues at coordinate 1,267 of JAGCXC010000032.1, forward strand.
CTGTGGCTACTATTTTAGATAGAATAGCTGGAAATACTGGAGCAATACGTACTTTAGTTATCTATTTCTTTGTAGCTAACGAGGGTATAAGTATTTTGGAAAACTGGGGCGGTATGGGTTTACCGTTACCACAAAAACTTATTGACTCGTTAGAACAATTAAAAAAAGATAATGACCCTAAATAGGTTGTTATATAAAAAGACGTCTTAAAAGGCGTCTAATTTTTCCAAAGGAGGTAAAAATAATGGAAAATGAACAAATTATTGATGTCGAATACGACAAAGAGTTAGTTGAAAAATACAAAGCTAACTACATTATGGAGGAAGAGGGAATCGGTGCGGAACTAGACGCCGAGCCTTTTGATACTCAAACAAATGTAAATGAGGTGCCTTTTACTGATATGATAGAGGACGGAGAGGCTATAATTGAGGAGGTGGCTGACAATGATACGAACAACTAGACCTACCGCTGGTAATAAATATTTTATTACTAAAAGTAACGGTGGATACTCTACTTGTATCCAAGGAAAGCCAACTGACGGTCAATGTAATGTGTTAGCTAACTGTGTTGGCTATGCTTGTGGAGGTTTTAACGAGGAGTTAGATTTAGGATATGAAAAATATCACTTAAATTGTAACGCTGAAAACTTTATTGAACGAGCTATCGCTAGTGGTTTATCCGTAATTAATAAACCTTGTGTCGGTGCAATTCTTTGTTGGGAGGGTAAAGGCTCCCTTGCTGGACACGTAGCTATTGTTATTGAGGTAATTAACGATAATTGTATAAGAACAGCTGAAAGTGGATACGGTTGTAGTACTCCATTTTGGACTACTACAAGATATAACAATAATGGACGTTGGGGTATGAACAGTAACTACACTCCTAGAGGTTTTATTGTTAACCCTAATTATCCATATAACCCAGCTCCTACACCACAACCAACACCAACACCTACTAAATATAAAGTTGGAGATGTTGTTAATATTAATGGGGTATATGTATCAAGCGACAGTACTGAAAAATTAAACCCTATTATAACAAGAGGTACTATAACTAATATACTTGAGGGTGCAAAAAACCCATATTTACTAGACAATGGTAATATAGGTTGGGTAAATGATAGTTGTATAATTGGAGATACACCAGCTCCTACGCCACAACCTACTACTGATTTATTAGATTTAGTACGTAAAACTATTAGAGGAGACTTTGGTAACGGTCAAGACCGTGTTAATGCTTTAGGAGATAATTACAACGAGGTACAAAGACAAGTTAATTTAAACTACCAACACGGTACTACTAACTGGGATAATATAAGAATATATTAAAAATAACGAGGCTTTAATTAGCCTCGTCTTTTTTTATGATTTTCTCGTATATAATAGCCCCAGTTAAACTTAATAGAAACCATATTATAATCTCGTATGTAATATTATACCTAGTTGCTGTTAAAGACTGATATAAAATAATGTCTTGTATATTTAATAAAGCTGTGATAAAATACGCTATAATAATATTTAGTATAGCAAAAAATACCACACCTATTGTCTCTTTAAATTTCATAATAAACACTCCTTTATTTTTGACAAATTATACAATATTTTGTCAAAAATATCAAGTTTTTACTGGCTACTGTACTACTACTGTACAAACATATATAATAAAATCTTAAAATGTTGATATATAAAGGTTTACGGTGTTTAATACTACTTAACGGTAACAACACGAGGAGCCAAAAAAGTAGAGTTTGAGTAATTTTGCTCAAACTCTATTTACATTTTAAACCCTTATATATCAAGGCTTTTGTGATTTTCTTAAATTTTCAAATGTATACAAATATCTTTAAAAAGTTTTGACGCTACTGTACTTACTACTGTACAAGTTTTAAAACTTTAATTAATCTATCGTCGTGTTTAGAGTACATCTTTTTAATATTATTGACCAATTTATCTAACTCGTCTTGAGGTATAGTATCCTCGTTTACTTGAGTTAATAATAAGTTATTTTGTTTTAAGTAGTCATACGTCCTATTGGCGTGTTGTTTTTCATAATTAGCGAATACATCACAATATACCTCTAATGTTGTACGTAGGTCAGCGTGACCCATTATTTTAGATAAAACGTTAGCTGGCATACCCGCCTCAATACAACGTGTAGCAAAAGTATGCCTTAACTGGTGCTGATTAACATTATATCCAATAATATTGTTTTTCTCACATAATCTTTTAAATACCATATTTACTTGACCAGTTGAGTAGTAAGTATTTTTGGGGTTATAAAATAATAGGTTGTGGTTGTTTGGTATAAACTCAGTACTCAAATACTCTTTTAGTAAAAACTCAACTTGATTATCCATAACAATATCACGCACACCATTTTTGGTTTTAGTGTAATCTCCCATAATTGTTATATCTCCTTTACCTCTTGTAAGCGTACGTCTAATATGAATCAATTTATTTTTAAAGTCAATATCTTTTTCTACATCTAAAGCGTTAACCTCTCCGCATACGCATACCAGTAAACATACTTAATAAAAATTGATACTTATATTTAAACGGGTTATCTTTAGAGGTAACGACATCTATAAATCGTTTTTGCTCCTCAACAGTAAAGCCACGTACTTTTTTATCTCTACGCTGAGATGTAGGCTTACAAAACTCCATTTTATTATCTAAGAAATTATCACTTATAATTTTACGTCTTATAGCTATTTTAAATGTATTATTTACTAGACCATATATTTTACCTATTACCGAGTTAGAGTATTTTGTAATATAAATTAAGAAATCTTTAACATCACGCTCGGTTATTTTTTGTATCTCCATATTTGCCATATAGTGACCGCATATTTGTTTATATGTGCCTAATTTACGAGTATAAGAGCTGGTACTTAACTTATTAAATTTTAAACCAGTATCAATAAACTCTTTGGTTATATCTTTAAATATAATAGTAGATTTTTTAACTAGAGTGTTTGTTTTATATTGTGTAATAATATCCTCTAATTTTTCTTTAGCCTCTTTTCGAGTATCACTATATTTAGTTATACAGTCTCTTGTACCGTCCTCTTTAATACCTATTGTATACTCACAAACCCATTTTTCTTTACCTCTAATGGTACGTTTAAATATTGTACCCTCTCCGTTACCTCTTGACCTTTTATTAGCCATAAAAAATACCTCCTTTTTTATCCAAAACACTTGTAAAAAAGTAGGTAATTGTATATAATATAATCATACAAAATACCACAAGTGTTTTGTTGTTATGGGTTAAAGTGTTAGTCGTCCAAACTAGAACGCTTTAACCTCTTTTTATTTTAAACTTTACGTCTTATCTCTTTAGCTATCCCAATGATTCTAACGGGTAGCTCTTTTATTTGCTTATTACTATAAAACGTCGGCTCAAACTCGTCCTCATTTATAGGCATAAGAGTTATACCAGCCTCGTTTTTAAGTACCTTTTTAAATGTAGCGTCGTTACCATTTACCATAACAGCACAACTTTGACCACTAGTACAGTCCTCAGCTTTTTCAAATATAACAGTATCTCCGTGGCAAGTATACTGGATACATACTACGACCTTGTATTCTTAAACCAAAAAACTCTTTGTCTCCATTTAACCACTCTTTAGGTATATCCTCATAGTCAAGTATCTCCTCAATAGCCTCAATAGGTATACCCGCTGGAATTTTACCTACAACTGGTATCCTATTATTTTGTTGCTCAGTATGAGGCTCGGTTAAATCTTTTTTATCTATATTAAAGTACTCGGCTAACATACTTAAATTATCTATACGGGGATAGTTAACCCCACTTATCCAGTCTCTAACAGTTGGTTGTTTAATACCTAAATCGTTAGCTAATTGAGTACCATTTAAACCTTTTTTATCCATATAATATTTAAGATTTTTTGAAAATATTTCTTTTTCTTTATATGATTTTAAAAAGTTATCAATATAAAGCTCTAACTCGTCCATAAGTAATACTCTACTATTATGTATAACAATGTTGCGTAAACTTTTCTCTATAATAAGTCTATCAGTGCTACTAAGATTTTTACTTATCTTATCAAAATATTTTAAATAAAGTTTGTAAGTCTCTTCATTACTCAATTTATTATCACTCATAATAGTAACCCCCTTTACATTACATTTACATTATACACTATTTAGACGTTTTATACAATAGTTTTTTTAATTTTTTATATAAATTTTTAAAAAATTGTTGACAACGTCGTTTTAAACGTGATATGCTTTAATCACAAATATAGAGAGGAGGTATCAAAAATTGGACGAGAGACCTAAAACACTAACATTAAAAGCGATACGCATAAACTTAGGTTGGTCGTTAGAAAAAGCGTCAGTACTTTTGGGAGTTAGCCCAGCTACGTTGTCAAACTATGAGCGAGGCGACACTTACCCAAACGCACAAACGATAAAACGAATTGAAGAGGTATACAAAATATCCAGTCAATGGATAAATTTTTTACCAAACAATGTAGTTTTAAACGACAATGTTAAGGAGGTGCAATAATGCGGAGTTAATGTAACACTAGATACTAATATAGATGTAGAGCTAGAAAAAGTAAAAGAGTTAGTCGCTAGTTTAAACGAGGTAAAAGAAAAAGCTAACCTTATACAATTTATTAGTATTAAAGAGTTTGCCAAGTTAACGGGCTGGAGTGAGAAAACAGTACAAGAGTTATACAACAAAAGTGATTTTCCAAGTACCGATTTTGGTAAAGAAAAAAAAGCGGAGGTACACGCTATAATTGATTATTTCAAAGTACCTAGAAGAAAATAAGGACGACTAACACGAAAGGATAATGAGATATGAAAAAAATTAAATGGTTTAATGTAATCAAGTTAGTAATATTAATAGCAAGTATAGGCTTAATAGCACACGATTTTTGGTTTTTAATTATAGGATATGGTTTTACGTGGTTTGGCTTATTTACAAATATTATGGCTTGGTTTTTAATTGGCGATATTATCGAAAACTTTAAAGAAGAAATAGAAAAAAGACCCAACCACCGAAATTAGTTAAGGTCTTTAAAAAAGTATTTTATCTTACTTAAATATAACATATTTTAAGCGAGGTGTCAAAGTTTGCGAGAAAAAAATATTGAAAATAAAATCAAAGCTTATTTAAAAAGTAAAGGAGCGTACTATGTTAAGTATTTTGGTAACTCTTATAGTCAAGTAGGCGTACCGGACATCTTAGCTTGTTACAAAGGTAGATTCATAGGTATAGAGGTCAAAAACGAAAAAGGTAAAACATCTCCACTACAAGATATTAACTTACAGCAAATAAAAGACGCTGGAGGTATAAGTTTAGTAGCTAGGAGTGTTGAGGACGTGAAAAAAGAACTTGATAACATTATATAAATATCAAGAGGAATACCAAAAACACGTTAGACGTAACTTTATATACGATATGGATACTGGTACTGGTAAAACTATTATGGGTTTAGAACACCACCAAAAATTTTATAAAGACAAAAAGCTACTTATAGTAGCTCCAGCGTCTAAAATAAATGAGGGTGGCTGGCAACGTACCATTGAAGAACACTACCCACAAATAGACTACGATACTTGTACCTATAATATGTTAAACAAAAAATACGTAAATTACTATGATTATTTTGTAATCTTTGACGAGTGCCACCGACTTAAAAACTCAACTGGAGTTTGGGGTAAAGCTGGATATAACCTAAGTAAAATAGCAAGTGGTTTTATACTACTTAGTGCTACACCAATACCTAACGGCTGGGAGGATAGTATTAACTATTTTAAGATGTTTAATTTAACTAAGAATAAAACATCGTTTATAAGAGACAATGCTATAACATCTATGGAGTACGGTTATATGGAAATACTAGGCTGGCGTAACCCAACTAAGTTAAAAAATATGTGGTCGTCAATTAGTAGACGTTTAGGAAAAGAGGAGGCTATTGATTTACCTAGTTTAGTGTTTGAGGATATACACTTTAAACCTAGTACTATTTATAAGGTAATAAAAAAAGACCGAATCTACGACGATGTACTATATGATAATCAAATGAAATTAAGGCACGGGTTAAGATTATACACAAACCTAGATAAAAAAATTGAGTATATTAAAGAGTTTGTAGAAAATACAAACGATAATATAATCATATTTTACAACTATGACGAAGAGCTAAAACTATTACAAGAAAATATTACTAAAACAACTTATGTATGTAACGGACATCTAAAGAATTATCCTAAAAAAGACGAGTGGGACAAGATTAAAAATACTGTTACACTTGCCAATTACAAAAGCGGTAGCGAGGCTGTTGAGTTTACTTATGCTAATATTATAGTTTATTTTAGCCCAACGGATAGCTATACCGAGTTTTACCAAAGTTATGGTAGATGTTACCGTAACGGTCAAACTAGAAAAGTAACAGCTTATAAGTTTGTTACTGATAATAGTATCGAGGCTGATATTTATAGAGCCTTAGATAATAAACAAGATTTTAATTATGATTTATGGGAAAAGGAGAGTTTATAATATGGATAATAAAGAACTATTAGAAAAATTAAAAGAATTGACTGAAAAAATGGTTGACAAAATGAGTAAAAATTTAGACGAGTTAGAGGGACAAATGACTGAGGCAATTAAAGAGCCTTGTAAAATACACATTGACAACAACGGTACAAATACTCAACTAGATGTAAGCGGTACTAGATTAAATCTATTACTTACGTTAGCTGGAGCTGAAAAAACAATACTTAGAGATTTACATTGTAGCGATAGCGAGTTTGAGTTTATTAAAAACTTTGTAAGAGCTGGGGAGGATAAAGATAATGAGTAACCCCAATGTAACTATTGATAGACAAAAGTATGTTGGAGGTAGTGACTTACCAAGTATCTTAGGACTTAATAGTAAATATGGTACAAGCGTGTTTGAGTTTGCTAAACAAAAAGCGGGAATCATACCAAACCCATTTAAAGGTAATCAATTTACTAAATATGGTCAAGTTATGGAGCCAGTTATTAGAGATTATATTAACTCAAAATATCAATGTAACTACTTAGAGGATACTATTATAAATGAGGATAAAGGTTATAGAGGAAATACTGACGGTATAGATAAAAACGCCGAGATACCAATACTTGAGGTTAAAACTTTTGGCGAAGAGCTAGACGTTGAGTATTATACCCCACAATGTCAATTTTATATGGAAACGTTTAATTGTGACGCTGTAAGACTTGTAGGATATAAAAGACCAACTGACTTTTATACTGGTATGGACTATGAGTTAGAAAATGACGACAGTTACTTTAATTATGAGTTTGACGATAATAGACTGGTTGAACACATAATCAAAAGAGACCCAGTACTTTGGTCTAAAATAGACGAACGTATAACAGCTTTTAAAAAGGCTGTGGAAAAATTAAAAGACAACCCAAATATGACTGAGGAGGAGTTTAATACATATTTTTACGGCGACGACTTAGTTGTATTAAGTAATAAAGTAGCTATATTAGAAAAGTCACTTGCTACGTATAAAGATATGGAAAAAGAATACAAAGACCTTAAAGAAGAGCTTTACAAGGTGTTTGAGGATAAAGGCTTAATTAGTGTAGACTTTGGTACTACTAAAATAACTAAAGTATCGCCTACTAGTTACGATACTGTGGGTATTGATACTAAAAAATTATTAGAGGAGGAGCCTAACATATACGAAAAATATAAAACAGTAAAAACTACCAATAGAAAAGGTTATATATTAATAACAATAAAGGAGAGTGATAAATAATGACTAAATATTGTGTAGGATATAAACAAGGTAACAACGAGTATATCTATGTCGCTAGCGTAGATGTAATGAACGTTAGAGTTGCTACTAATGAGTATGGAGCTATTACTTTTAACAATGTTGAACTAGCTAAAGATTTACTAGACATAGTAAATACTATATCTAAGAATCAAGACTACATAGTAATAGAAATTACAACAACTATTAAGGAGGTTAAATAATGTTTGACGAGATAAAAAGACAACAAGAGTTAATAAAGAATATAAATACTGAACTAACAGACTTAAGCGACTTTGTTATTGGAGGTAAAGTAGAGTTAAAAGATGTAACAACTGATACTATGGAGGTTAAATGCTTACGAGACGACTTAAGACTTAATACTGGGGCTTTAGAGTATATAGTAAGTCAAATAATAAAATTATCAAATGAAATTAGAGGAGGTAATAAATAATGTTACTACCAGCAAATAAACCAAAGGACAAGGATATTACCCCTAAAGTATTCTTTATATGGGGGCAAAGTATGAGCGGTAAAACTTACTTAGCTCGACAATTTCCTAGTCCAGTAATTATAAATACTGACGGAAACGCTAAAAAAGTTGATACTCCAAGTGTTGAGGTATACGACTTTGAGACTTTTGTAAAAGTATTAAATGAAATCGAAGAGGGTAAACACGATTTTAAAACAATTATTATTGACCTAGTCGACGATATTAAAACAATGCTACAAAATTATGTATGTAAAAAGTATGGTGTCGACGACGAGGGCGAGGTGCCTTATGGTAAAGGATATCGTGATGTAAAAATGACTTGGCAAAAGTTAATGGTTAGATTAAATCAACTACCATACAACGTTATATTTATTAGTCACGTTGTAGAAATAAGCGAGGATAACCAAACTGTGGAACGTCCTAGCCTAGAACAAAAATACTACAATATGTGTATGGGACGCTGTGATATGTCTATTAAATGTCGCAAACTAGGACAAAATTATATCCAGTTATGTGATAGTAAAAGAGATAACTACAACGAGGCTGATGTTAAAGATAAAGATGTCTTAGCGATTCTTAAAAATATCAAAGGTGTTTTTGCTACACCAGTAACTACAAAAGACGTTGAGGCTAAACCAGTTAAAGAACTTAAACCAATAGTAAAGGAGGACGCTGAGTAATGGATATATTACAATTTATAGCTATTATTTTCGGCTTAACAATAGCGTTTTTGACTATTGTAGGTTGTATAAGTATTAAATATGATTATAAAAAATTAGAAGAGGAAAACGAAAAACTAAAGAATAAATTAAAGAAAAGGGAGGATAAAAATAAATGACAGCAATTTTTCAATTAATATTTTGGTTGATTATGATACTAAACGCAATACTAATTTTAGTATATGCTATGGATAATATGGTATTTACCCATATATTTAGGAAAAAAGTAAATTTAAGATTAAAAAATTTAGAAAAGACAATATATAAGGAGGATAAATAATATGGACGATTTATTAAACGTTGCTAAAGGAGTTATGGAAAATTTTGACCCAGCTAAAGATAGCGTGGATACATACGAAGAGATAAAGGACGGAGAGTATAATTGCTTACTTGAAGATGTAAAACACCAAGTTAGTAAAGAAACTGGTAACAACTGGATAGGTTTTAAATTTAGTATACAAGACGACGGAGAGTATAAAGGTAGATATTTGTTTGTAAATTATTTCTTTACTCAAAAAACTACTGAACGTAGTATCAAAGCTCTTACTAAATTAGCTTATGAGTTTGGATACCAATTACCACTAGACAGTTTTAGCGATTTTGATACTTTAGCTGATACTTTAAACGGTATGGCTGGTAATCAAGCTTTAGTTAAAAAATCAACAAGTAAAAATGACTTTGTAAATTATAAAGTAACACCACTACCATTTTAAAGGTAGGTGTTACTTATGATAATTATTTACGATATAGAGGTCTTACCTAAAGACTGGATAATGGTTTTTAAAGAGGGAGATAATAATTATCGAGTAATACATAATAATATTGAAGAGTTAAGAGCTTATATAGATACTCTTAACAAAAATAAGAGTATCTTAGTAGGCTTTAATAACTACCATTATGACGACATCATAGTAGCGGGTATCCTACAAGGTAAAGACCCTTATACAATGAGTAAAAGCATAATGGAAAATAAAAACTTACCTTATAAATTAAATCTTATTAGTTTAGATGTAATGCAAGAGCTACCCCTTGGAGTTGGTTTAAAATCAAGTGAGGCTAATTTAGGTTTAGATATTATCGAGACACCTATTGACTTTAATTTAGATAAAAAACTAACTCAAGAGGAGCTAGATATGTTAATCAAATATTGTAAAAACGACGTGGATAGTACTGAGATTTTATTTAAACAACGTGCTGATTATTTCAAAGCTAAGTTTGAGATAGTTAACGAGTTTGATTTAGATGTAACAAGTGTTAAAAAAACTAGAGCTGTATTATCAAGTAAAGTGTTAAAGTGTAAAAAAATTACACCAGCTCGAGATAGATTATATATAGATTATGACCCCAATATTAATTGGAATCTAATACCACCACCTATTAAAGAGTTTTTTAGTAAATGTGAGTATGACTACCGATGTGGTGGAGACTATAACGAAATTGAGAGCCGAAAACTAAAGCTAATAGTTGCTGGAGTACCGCACATATACGCTTTTGGTGGGATACACGGAGCAATAGAAAAATATAACGCTAGTGGTTGTTTTTTACACATAGACGTATCAAGTTACTACCCAAGTTTAATAATTATTAATAATTATATGAGTCGAGCTAGTAGTGAGCCTCAAAAGTTTACTGAACTTAGAGACACACGTTATAAATACAAAGCTCAAAAAGACCCTAGACATAAGATATATAAAATATTAATCAATGCTACTTTTGGAGCTATGAAAAGCGAATACAACGCCTTATTTGACCCAAAGCAAGCAAACAATATTTGTATTAATGGTCAAATAATACTTACTCAATTAATTATGGAATTATCAAACTATTGCCAACTAATACAAAGTAATACTGACGGTCTTATAGTTAAATATAAGGAGAGTGACTACCAAAAAATAGTTGATATAGTTGAGGACTTTGGTAAAAGATTTAATTTAACTTTTGACATAGACAAGATAATTAAAATAGCTCAAAGAGATGTTAATAATTATGCTATCCAGTTTGAGGACGGACACATAGAGGCTAAAGGTCGTTTTGCTAAGTTTGAGGGGGGCAACTTTATGCAAAACAGCCTAACAATAATAGATAGAGCTTTAGTAAATTATTATATACACGGTAAACCAGTAGCGGATACTGTAATAGAGGCTTATAAAAACAATGACCTCGCCCCTTTTCAAATTATTTGTAAAATGGGTAATACGTATGACGCTATGTATTATGAGTACGGAAACGAGGGCGAGACTGAGCTTATAGAGACACAGCACGTCAATAGAGTTTTTGCTACTAATGATAAGAAATACTGGGGTATATATAAGCGTAAGGGAGAATCATACCAAAAAATAGCTAACACTAGTGAGCATAACATAATACATAATGGTACTCTTGATAGTTTTGATAAATCAAAGCTAGACCTTAATTACTATATAGCTTTATGTAATAAAAACTTATATTAAGGAGGATAATATGCTTAAATTTATTGAATTGAACGAAGAAAAACAACCGACAACTAGTTTTGATATTACCTATACCTCTTTAGATAAGTTAGACAATGCGGGACTACTTTTAAATAATAAAGTAGTAGTCGTAGACTTTGATAACGACAATATAGGCGAGGATAAAATAATTGATTATTTTAAAACACGTTATCCAACTTTAACAGTTAAAACGACTAGAGGTATCCATTTTTACTACTCACTACCTAGCGACTTAAAACTTAAAAATGGAGCTGATAAAATTACCGTTGGGGCTTTTCAAGTAGATTATAAGACCGGTACTAAGGCTTACGCTATTGTAAAACACAAAGGTAAAGAACGAGCTAGGAGTGGAGAGTTAACCCTTAAAGACCTCCCAGTCTTACCAATAGAGATGTACCCACTTGCTAAAGCTAAAAATATAACTGGTTTAAGTGAGGGAGACGGACGTAATAATAGTTTATTTTATCATTTAAGACTTATAAGAGAACAACGTAAAGATGTTGATATAGTAGCTATTGCTAACTTTATCAATGATTATATATTAAACGAGAGTTTAAAAGCTAACGAGCTAGCTACTCTTATTGATAGTGTTAATAATTTAGATGTAAACAGTAGCGGTCAATATAATGGCGACCCTAAGGATATGATAGATTTTGCCGAGTTTGTTGTTAAGGAGTTAGATATTAAAATATTTAATGGTACTTTATATTTTAAGGACGGGCTTAACTATTCTAAAGATAGAATCAAACTAAATAAAGCTATAAATAAATATTTAAGGCTTAGACGTAGTCAAATGACCGAGCTAGAGGCTCAATTATACATATATGCGGAGTTAGTCGATAGTAAGAAAAAATTTAACGTCAAACTACGTAATGGAGTAATTATTGACGAAAATGTTGTTGACTATGACTGTGGGTTTACTCCATTTTACTTAGATGTTAGTTATGACGCCAACGCTTATGACGAACACGTAGACAATTTTTTAGATTTTATATGTTGTGGGCGTAAGGACGAGCGAGTTGTTATAGAGGAAATCTTAGGACACATTTTACTCGTTGACCGTTTCCCACACAAAATATTTTTTCTTACTGGTAGCGGAGCCAATGGTAAATCAACTTTTGTAGAGATGTTAACCAAATGGACTGGCGACTTATCCAGTCATATAGACATAGCAAACTTTGACGACGGTACTAGTTTAATTAGTTTAATTGGTAAAGTTGTTAATGTTGCTGACGATGTCGACGCTATTTACTTAGAGAAAAGTAAAAACTTAAAAACTATGGCTAGTGGTAACACAGTTGGAGCTAGAGCTATTTACTCCCAACCAATTACATTAAAGAACACAGCTACATTAATATTTACAGCCAATGAGCCACCAGTATTTAAGGACAAGAGCGACGGTATCGGTCGTAGGTTAATGATTATACCTTTTGACAATAAAGTTAAAAAGAGAATATATAACCTAGACGAGTTACTTAGTAGTGATAATGCTAAAAGTTATTTACTTAACTTAGCTTTAAAAGGAGTTAAACGTATCCTAGATAATAACTTAGATTTAACTAGTAGTGAAACTATTGAGGAATCTACTAAACAATATTATCTTGATAACGACAGCGTGTTATCTTACTTAAATGATTATCCAGCTATTGAAAATAACCCAGTTAGTAGTATATATGAGGCTTACGCCGAGTATTGTGAGGATAGCAATTTAAAAGCTGTTAGTCTTAATAAATTTAGTAGACGTCTAAAAAGTTTAGGATACGATGTTATACCTAGTAAAATGTTGGGTAAAACAGTTAGAATTATACAAAAAATGGAGGTTACTAATGAAAAAATGTAAGGTAGATTTTTATACTATTGTTGGTTTATTACCAGTTACAACTTTAGCCGAGTTATGCGGTATAAGTAAACAATATTGTCATAAATTACTTAAAACTAATAGTAAGCAAGATATTTTCAAAAAATACTGTGTACTGGACGGAATAAATACGCTAGATTTTATGGTTGACTAATTAGTCAACTAGACTGATTAGTCAACAAAAGTTACGCATTTTAGCTAAAAAGTTACGCAAAGTTACGCATTTTTTTAAAAAGCGTAACCTTGTCAGCCCCCTATTTATAAGGGTTTATGGCTTATGGTTACGCAGTTACGCATTTTTTCTATATAAGTTTAAAAATTAAAAA
>JAGCXC010000033.1 GCA_017961515.1 Clostridiales bacterium
GAAAATCCTCGTGTCGCTGGTTCGATTCCGGCTCTGGGCACCAAATGGGCGGGTTTAACTCAGTGGTAGAGTGTCACCTTGCCAAGGTGAAAGTCGCGAGTTCGAGTCTCGTAACCCGCTCCAGGGTCCTGGCGCCATAGCCAAGTGGTAAGGCAGAGGTCTGCAAAATCTTTATCCCCAGTTCGAGTCTGGGTGGCGCCTCCAATGCATGTGCGGCATTCTTTAGAGAATGTCGCTTTTGGTGAATGTAGATATTTAGTAGAGGGGGGAGAGTAGTGGATTATGTCGAGGATTAAGAAAAGCGTTTTAACAATAGTTTGTGTGTTGCTTTTAGTAGTGTTGGTGTTTTTCGGTGGTTCAGTATACGCGTTGAGAAAAGTGTTATTAGTAGATACAGAAAAGACCAAGAGCAATGGCGAGAGTTTTCTTAAAAAGAATGGAATAAGCACAGAGCAGATTTTGCGTGGTTTGAGAGAAAAGAAAAAGAAAGTATTTCTAAAGTCGAGGTATGGACATGTTATACCAGTAGAGTACATGATTAGTGACAAGGGATATGATAATTTGACTGTGGTGCTGGTACATGGACACAGTATGAGTTTAGAGTCTATGTATCCCATAGCAAAGACGTTGTTAGATAATAATATAAATGTGGTATTATATGATCAACGTTCGCATGGGGAGAATACGGCGGGGGTAGTAACTTTTGGCTATTATGAGAAGGATGATCTTATGGATGTTATCGATTATGTAAAGAAGAAGATGAAAAAAAAGAATGCTATAGGATTATTGGGTCAGTCGATGGGTGCCGCAACCGTGGGATTTTATTCTGGAACAGATCATGCAAAGAAAAATGTTGATTTTGTTATTTTAGACTGTCCTTATAATAATATGAGATCAATAATAAGAAATACAGCCATAAGACAGGGATACAAGAAGTTAGGAATTGATTTGTTGATAAAAATTTCCAGTATTGCTAATGAAAAATATTTAAAATTTTCTTTTGATGATGTTGATATAGCAAAAGCTATTGAAAACAGCGACATACCTACATTAATTTATGAAGCCAAATTTGATAGGACGTGTCCTTATTATATGGCAGATGAAGTCTTCGATGGAATAAAACACAATAATAAGGAAAAGGTAATGTTAGAAAAAAGTGAGCACATAAAGGGGTTCTACATAGAAAGAGAAAAATATGTAGATACTTTATTAAGTTTTATTAACAAGTATGGAAGGGATTGATAGTAAGATGAATAGTTTATTAGAAAAATTTAAGATTAAGGAAATACCATTTACGACAATTATATCTGTGGTATTGTTGACATTAGTTTGTTTAACACTTATAAAAATGATATTGAAGCTTGTTGACAGGTGTTTAAAAAAATCACGAATAGAAAGAAGCTTACATACATTTATAAAGACAACAATAAAAATAGGATTATATTTTTTGGCTGCTTTGGTTATAAGTGAAAAATTAAACATAGGAATAAAATCGTTTGTAGCACTGTTTAGTGTTTTAGGTTTAAGTTTTTCTTTGGCATCTCAAGGTTTATTGTCTAATGTTGCTGGTGGGATAACTACATTAATAACTAAACCTTTTGTTGTAGGAGATTTCGTTGAAATTGGTGGTGCAAAAGGTGTTGTTATTGATATAGATTTTGTACATACCAAAATAAATTCAGGCGATAACGAAATAGTATCAATACCAAATTCGCAGGTTGCAACTGCTAGGATATCAAATTATACAGTAAAAGATGATAGAAGAGTAGATCTTGAGGTAACAGCATCATATGATGATGATATTGAAAAGGTTAAATCATCTATAAATTATGTTATTAGAAAAAATAATATGGTTTTGCAAGAGAAACCAGTTTTTGTTAGGGTGAAAGAATATAAAGATAGCGGTATTAGTTATATAGTGAAAGTATGGGCTAAGAATGAATATTTTAATGATGTTTACCATGATTTATTAGAGGGAATAAAGAAAAAGTTTGATGAGGATGGTATATCAATGCCATACAATCAATTAGAAGTAAAAATAAAGAGTTAATGAAGGATATTAAAAGGAGAGGACCAAAAGTGATTTTGTTAAGATTCTCCTTTTACCATAGTGGCGTATTTAGCTTAAATTTTGATGGCTTGGTATGAAGCAAAAAAAATAAAATGAGGGGTTGACAAACCATAGATTTTGGTATACAATCTTTCTTGCAGGTGATTGAGGTATGCCGAAGTGGTGAAATTGGCAGACGCACTGGACTCAAAATCCAGCGGTAGCGATACCATGTCGGTTCGAGTCCGACCTTCGGCACCATCGTTTGGTGATAATTGGGTGAAGGGCACACCCGTTCCCATTCCGAACACGGAAGTTAAGCTTCAAACCGCCGACAATACTTGAGTGGAGACGCTCTGGGAAAATAGGTAGTTGCCAAACATAAGTTTTGAAAAAGGGGGTTGTCTAGATGTGTCTAGGCAACTCTTTGGTTTAAGGGGGCTTTGCAAAAGATAACACAGTTGATAGATAGTGTAAACAAATTTGCAAAAGTAATTAAAAGGGGATTGAGGTAGAAAATTTATGAAAAGATTTGTATCTATTATGTGTGTATTGAGTTGTGTTATGCTTAGCGCGTGTGTTGTAAATAATGATAAAAAATTTACAACAAACAAGATTAAGGTATGCACGAGTTTTTGCACAGTGTATGATTTTGTACAAAAAATAGGTGGAGACAAAGTGGAAATAGTAAATATTGTACCATATGGGGTTGAACCTCATGATTGGGAACCTAATCCAAAGGATTTAGTTTTAATAAAAAAGGCAAATTTGTTAATTTGTAATGGAAATGGTATGGAGACGTGGTTAGATAAGATAAGAAAATCAGTAAAAAATATAGAAGTAGTAGAAGCGTCTAAAGGGGTGAATTTAATAGAAGGTGATCCGCATGTTTGGTTAGATCCTATGAATGCAAAGATAGAGCTAAAAAACATATGTGATGCGCTTGTAAGGCTTGATAGTAAAAATGAAGAGTATTATAGAAAAAATTATAGCAAGTATAGCCAGAATATTTCTGAGTTGGATAATGAATATACTGAAAAGTTATATGAATGTACAAAGAAAGAAGTAGTGGTTATGCATGCTGCATTTGGCTACATGTGTAATAGATATGGGTTGGAGCAAATAGCGTTGCAGGGGGTAGCAAACGAGGGAGAGCCATCTATTAAGAGAATATCGGAGATAATAAGAGTTGTGCGGGATAGAAATATTGGTACAATATTTGCGGAGAACTCTGCGGATGAAAAAATTATGAGAACCATATCGCAAGAGACAAAAGTAAAGATTTCTAGGCTACAAACACTAGAAAATATGAGCGAAGAAGGTATAAAGAATGGACAAGATTATTTTGGTATAATGCGACGAAATTTAGATGAACTTGTTTTAGCGTTGCGTTAGAGAAGGGAGTCACTTAAATTGGATTTTGCAATTGAGGTAAAAAATTTAAGTTTTAGTTTTGGAGAAAAAAATATATTAAATAATGTTAACTTAGAAGTTAACATAGGTGATTATGTTGGAATGATAGGGCCAAATGGATCAGGTAAGAGTACGTTGGTTAAATTGCTCTTGGGAATTTATAAAAAGGATACAGGGGTTATAAAAGTTTTAGGGAAGCCTGTAGAGGAAATACAAAGAGAAGGAAGTATTGGATACATATCACAGAAGGCAAATTCATTTAATGTGGATTTTCCTGCAACGGTGTATGAGGTTGTGGGGGCAGCACTAAATCGAAGATTAAATATGTTCCAGGGGTATAATGATGAAGAAAGAAAAAAAATAGACAATGCATTGGAAATAGTAGGGCTAAAGAAACATAGAGATGATCTAATAGGCCGCTTGTCTGGAGGACAACAACAGCGCGTTTTTATAGCTAGAGCTTTGGTTAGTAATCCTAAAATTTTGTTTCTAGATGAGCCAATGGTTGGAATAGACCAAGTGTCAGAGAATGCAGTGTATTGTCTTTTGGCTGAATTAAATAGAAATATGAATATTACAATAATGATGGTGACACATGATATTGGTGCAATAACAGTGCATGCGAACAAAATTGCATGTATGGGGAATGGAACGCTAAAATTGCACAATATTGGTGAAACTTCAATTGAAGATGAAATGTCGAATTTGTATGGCTATGGAGTAAACATACATGCGCATGAACACACGTGTAAAAATTGTAGATTTAAAAATTTTGATAAAAGGAGATAGTTTAAATTGCTAGATATTTTTCAATATAGTTTTATGAACAGAGCATTTTTAGTAGGAGTGTTGATAGCGATAATTGCACCAATTATTGGAGTTATGATTGTTTTGAAGAGATATTCTATGATAGGAGATGCACTATCGCATAATACACTAGCTGGAGTTACTATGGCGATAGTGGCCAATATAAATCCGATAGTAGGTGCTTTTTTGTTTTCAATTTTGTCTGCGTTAACAATAGAGAGAATACGAAAATATTTTTCAAACTATAATGAGATGGCAATTTCCATAGTAATGTCAACTGGAGTAGGTCTAGCAGGCGTGTTGTCTGGTTTTGTAAAGGACAATGCACTGCTAAATAATTTCTTGTTCGGAAGTATAGTAGCAATATCTGATTTTGAATTATATATGATAATTGCTCTTAGTGTGTTAGTTATTTTGGTAATAACATTTTTATACAAGGATTTGTTTTACATAACATTTGATGAAGAAGGTGCTAGACTTTCTGGTGTAAAGGTTGGGGCTGTGAATTTTGTGTTTATGTTGCTTGCGGCAATAACTATTGCTATATCAGCAAGAGCAGTGGGCACATTGGTAATTTCATCACTTATGACTATTCCTGCGGCGGCGGCAATGAAAATTTCTAAAAGTTTTAAAACTACCCTACTTTACGCCATAGTTTACGCATTAGTGTCAGTGTTGATAGGAATTTTTATTTCTTTTTATGTTAATTTGAAGCCAGGAGGAACAATAGTTATGATAAGTGTTGCATTGCTTTTGTTGACAATTGCATTAACGAAAGACAAGAATAGATAAGAAAAAATATAAAAAAGTCTTGAAAAGACAGGAAGCATTAGGTAGAATATTTGATAATAGATAGATGTTTACATGCAAGAGTAGGTGCAATCGATGAAAAAATATATTAAGTTTAGAAAAAAGTAATAAAGGAAAGTTTGGGAGAATAGTAAAATGGGTAAAGATGTATTAAATAGATTTAAAGTAAGGTTTGATGATGAACCTAGGATGGAAGTAGAGTTAACAAGTTTAGCGTTTAAAAGTACAGGTGTACAGTGTGTATTAGAGCAGATAGATGTGATAGATTATACAAAAGAAGAATTGGCTAAAACATCGGATATGTTGTGTGAATTGCAGGATAAGATTTTGGATAAGGATTATGTTAAGGAGTATCTAAGAAAAACTAAAATGTATAGTCCAAAAGAGTTAGATAATGCTACAGAAGAGACTATAAAGGAAGTGCAAAATTTTTTAATACTTGAGAATAAGGACGCTAAAACGATAAAAACGGAAATAGCAAACTTGGTCAAAAAACTAGTGGATAGAGAAAAAAATATAAGTAATGCTAGGGCTAGTGATGAAGTTATAGATAAAGATTATTCTAAGATGTTAAAGGGATATAGAATTATAGCAGAAATTTTACAAAAATCGAGTTTAGATCCACACATAATACAACAAAACTTAAACATGATAGCAGCAGCAAGTAACGTATGTTCAACAGGGTGGAAGAGTACACTTATGTTGATGTTAACTCATTTTGGTGATGATATTTCAAAAAAATTTGAAGGTATCATTAGAGTAGATACTGAAAATGATGAATTAAAAAAATTATTGAAAAAGCTGTTTTATGTAGCACGAAAAACTGTTGTGGAACATATAAGCTATCAATTTCTGAGTACGCAAGCACACTATTTAGGGGAGGAAGTACATTATTTAGAGTTTTGTAAAAGTGTCTTAAATGAAAGCTACGGTTTAAATTTGGTTGACATAAATGTAGAAGACTTATTTTGGGGAGAAGAGAAAAGAGAAGACTTAAGAGAGAAAATTCTAAACTTTGTAAGTAAATGCAATATTCATGAAATCATATATGATAGGGTGTATCAACTTTTGTATGATGAATTAATGAAAAATGGAGCGGTCTATGCAAATTTAGCAGATTGGGCTAGTAAGTACATAAAAACAAATAATTTAGAAGGAGAAGTGGGAGATGTCACTGATTTTTTAATTACGTATGTCATGACTAAAGATTACAAGTTAAGATATGTTGCAATTAAAGAGATAATAGAAAGCTGTGGCTTTGTAAAATTCAATAAGTGTGAAATAGTGAAAAAAAGCATAACTGATATGGAAAGAGTTATACACGACGTAAAACTAGATGAAGAAGTTGAGGAATTAAATAGATTTGTCTTGGAAAATATCAATAACAGTGAAAAAATATCTTTCATAATAAATGCAGTTATAAATTTTAAAAATTATGATGTATTAAGTGGTGCTACAATAAAAGCACTTGCTGATGCCAATAAGGCTATTGTGATAAATTATATAGCTAAGACCCAAAAATATCATTTGTTGATGGAAAAAGATATGAAAAGGGTTGTTGCTGTAGCATTGGAAACGAGTAGAATATTTTTTGCTTGGTGTTATGGATATAAGGATTTAGAGATAGTAAGATTTTGGTTAGATTATATGGAAAAAGAAGATCTGAAAAGAAAAATGGAAAATGGAGGGACTTTACTTACTTATGCCATCAATAAGGGGGCACCATTAGATGTAGTAAAATTATTAGTAAAAGCAGGTTCAAATGTAAATGAAAAGGACAGAAGGGGCTGGACTTCGTTAATTCATGCGATTTGCAGAAGAGAGTCTCTTGATGTGATAGAATTTTTACTGGAAGAAGGAGCAAATGTAAATGATGTTGAATTTTTGAAACGTACGCCACTTGTGCTTGCATTGAATTCAAGAAGGTCTATTGATGTAATAAAGTTATTATTAGATAAAGGGGCGAGGGTGGATATAAAGGATATTTACGGAGGAGATGCCTTAATTTATGCTGTTAGTATCAAGTTTCCTGTTGATATAATAAAATTATTATTAGATAAAGGAGCAGACGTTAATTCCAAAGATAAAACAGGAATGAACGCGTTTTTGTATGCAATAAGAAATAGAGCAGATGATAAAGTGATAAAATTGTTGTTAGATAGAGGAGCGGATGTAAATACAAAAGATGAAAAAGGGATAACTCCGCTTGTATATGCTATTTTAAATAAACTATCTGATGAGTTGATATTGAATTTAATAGATAAAGGTGCAAATGTGAATGAAAATGATAACGGTAATATTACGCCAATTATATATGCAGTTGTTTGCAAAGCTTCGATTGAAGTTATAAAAGCGTTAATAGACAAAGGCGCAAACGTGAATGCGGAATATGATGAAGGTGAAACTTTACTTATGTGTGCAGTTTCTAGTAGTACATCTTTGGAAGTTGTAAATTTATTGATAGATAAAGGGGCAGATGTTAATGCCAAGAATAAAGAGGGAACAACAGTTTTAATGTATGCTGTTTGTGGATATAATGCAAAATTTGTAGAATTGTTATTGAAGAAGAAGGTTTTGATTAATGAAAAAAATAATGAAGGGGAAACTGCTTTGGATATAGCAAGAAAGGAAGGTAAGGTGGAAATAGTAAATATGCTAGAGGAGAGGCAAAGACAATTAATTAATGTACCGAAGGAGGAATTGCCAAAGAAGAGAAGAAAATTTGAAAAGAATAAGTAGAAAGATGTAACTTAAAGATGTTAAAAGACAGAAAGAGAGGTAATGAAAGATGTGGAGTTTTTTAAGAAAAGCATCAGCAGAAGAAGTGAAAAATTGGGTAGAAAAAGGGGCAGACGTTAATAAAATAAATGAAAAAGATGGATGGACGCCGCTTGTGTATGCGATTGTTGGAGAAGCGTCAATTGATGTTATAGAAGAATTGATAGAAACTGGAGCAGATGTTAATGTAAAAATTAAGTTTGATTGGACACCACTTATGTATGCCATTATTAGCGGAGCACCTGACGAAGTGATAGATAAACTTTTGATTAAAGGAGCAGATGTGAATGCAAAGGATCAAGGTGGATGGACACCGCTTATACACGCAGTTAATAAAGGAAGAATTAGTGTAATAGGAAAGTTGGTACTACATGGAGCTAGAGTTAATGAGAAGGCTCTTAATGGATGGACATCACTTATGCATGCTGTTAAAAACATAGATTTAGAATGTGTAAGAGAATTATTAAAATATAATGTTAACTTAGATGAAAAAAATGATTATGAAGAGACAGCATTAGATCTTGCTAAAAAAATAGAAATTAGTAAGTTGCAAGATGCAGTAAAAGAACCAGATATAGAAAAAATATTATATGAAATTGAGAATTTAAAAGATATAAAAATAAAAATAGAAGAAGAAGAAAAGGAAAGGCGACCTAAAAGGCTTAGTAATATAAAACAAGAAGAATTGCCTGATAAGAAAAGGAGACAAATCCACACCAAGAAAATGTAAAATAAAGAAGAAAAATGAAAAAAAGTATTGACAAGTCAAATTATATACTATATACTTTCAAAAGAGATAAATGACATATACTGTAAAATAAAGAAGAAAAATGGGGGTATTTTAAAATGAAAAATATAAGAAAAGTTATTTTATCACTGATTGTAGTATGTAGTATATTATTTTGCTGTGCGTCTCCCGTATCGGCAGAGTACTTGTACACAGGATATACATTCACAAGGAAGAATAATATTAAAATTCCGGCGTACACATGTAAGTTATATAAAGATAGTGTTTTGCATGAGAGGGAGTTGGTTGTAGCCTCACCTACGCTAAAGCATATAAAAGGTATAGAAACTAAATTAGATTTTTATAATGATGTGAAATATCCAGGAGAGTACACAAGGATATATAATATACATTTAACTGGAAAGGATAAATCATGGGCCTCAAGAGAGGTGTTGAGATATATAGGAGAAGGTACATATATACAGCCTAATTTTTTCAGTGCAGCGAAATATCCAGGAAAAATATTAAAGGATGAACCTTCAGGGTATTATAGATTGTCATTGTGCCAGAAATTTATGAAGTTTAAAGTTGTGATGCTTCGAAATAATGGATCAATTGCTGAAGAAATAGAAGTATATGCTCCATTAGGAGAGAGTTATTTAAAAGAGACCTATCAAGGAAGGCTTAAGAAAGCAGAACATATATCTTAAAATTGGTGAAAATCCCCTCACCTTTGTGGGTGATGGGAGGAGTCGCCAGAAATGTGAGGGGCAAGAAGAAAATTATCCAAGATAGTATAAAAAAGTTTGAGAAATAGGTATAAGAAGAAAATGGGTTAAGGCAACACTGGAAAGTCGCAAATTGATTCAATAACAGCGCATACGCGTGCCTTTGGTCGTGTGAGGGTTTACTAAATATAAAAGCAATGTCAAAAGTTTTGAATTTGGGCAAATCAGTATGTGATAATAGATGGAGAGTGTTTGTTATATTTCTAAAATACAAGTTAGAAGAGACGGAAAAAAGATTCTTTTTAAAGTTTTGTTCAGAATGTAAAAGAGAAAATGGTGAGGAGTAAATAGGGGAGAATATTGCGAGGAAGACAAAAAAAGTATAAAATTAACTTGCAAACTTTTAGGTTAAGTGATATACTACATAGGTCATGAGAAAACGAGAGAGATGTTTTCCTTGCTCTATATGATATTATAGGGCCTTTGAGACCAAGAGGAGGTGAGATGTTATGAAAAGAAATTATGAAACTATATTTGTTCTTCTTCCTACATTAGGAGAAGAAGGTACAAAAGAAGTTGTAGAGAAGTTTAAAAGTTTTATAGAGAAAAATGCAACTTTAGGGGTCTTTGATGAGTGGGGTAATAAAAAATTAGCTTATTCAGTTGGAGATAATACAGAAGGATATTACATATATTCAACTTTTGAGGCAGAACCTACGTTCCCACAGGAGTTGGAGAGAGTGTACAAAATAAGTGAAGAAGTTATAAAATTTATAGTAGTTAAAAAAGACAGGTAGGGTGAAGAGATGAACAAGATTATTTTGATGGGAAGGTTAACGAAAGATCCAGAACTTAGTTATACTACCAACACAAATACAGCTGTTTGTAAATTTACGCTAGCGGTGAATAGAAGATTTTCTAGACCCACAGATGAAGTAAGAGCAGACTTTTTACCTATTGTGACTTGGACAAAAACTGCAGAGTTTTGTTCAAAGTATTTTAAAAAAGGTCAGCAAGTTGCGATTGTAGGTAGAGTAGAGACAAGAAACTGGACTGATCAAGAAGGAAGAAAGCATTATGTGACTGAAGTGATAGGTGAAGAAGCATATTTTGCTGAGGGAAGAAGAGCTGATGGAGCAGAGTTATTTGATAATAATGAGAATGTAGAAGGCAAGGATGAAGCGAAATCGCAAAATGATGGTTTTTATGCCATGGATGAGGAAGATGATGATTTGCCATTCTAGATCTTGGGTTTTTAGTATTTGAGTTTTGAAATGGAGGGGAGTGAAAGAGATGCAGAATGCGAAAAAAGAGAAGAGTAAGGATTACGATAAAAGTGATGCAAAAGGCGGCATTAGGATAAAGAAGACTAGAAAAAAGGTTTGTCCTTTTTGTTCAGATAAAGTTGATTACATAGATTATAAAGATATAGCTAAACTAAAGAAGTTTGTATCAGAGAGAGGGAAAATACTTCCAAGAAGAATAACAGGATGTTGTGCAAAACATCAACGTCAATTAACTTTAGCTATAAAAAGAGCAAGACAAATTGCGCTTTTAGCGTATGTAGTTGAGTAATAATCTAAATTTTAATATGTTCTCTCACTTCTGCAAGCGTTTAAAGCAATAGAGGTTGGGAGGACGAATTTAGATTAAAGGGATTTGATTATGGCTATGGGGTTTTTATGGGTAGCAATAGTTAGAATGAAGCGTTTTGTTAAGCTATAACTTAAGATGGTAAAGTAAAAATCTTTGGTGTATAGTATTGACTTTTAGGGGAAATTTTGATAGTATTATCGACGGGTGCTGTGTATTGATAGTGCCGTAGTGTGAGTTGGCTAATGGTGTTAAGAAAGTTTTTGTTGTTGATAGTATAAGGAGAGGTGGCTGAGCTGGCCTAAGGCGCACGATTGGAAATCGTGTGAACGCTAATACCGTTCCGAGGGTTCGAATCCCTCTCTCTCCGCCATAGAGTATATTGGGATACACCTTTTAGTGTTACTTTTGATTGTAGCATTGAAAGGTGTATCTTTTTTGGTAATAAATAGATCTTAAGTATAGGTAGGAAGGTTTTACAATACAAATAGTAAAAATTCTGATCTAATTCTTTTTTAGAATATGTCACAAAAATTAATTCGGTTGAAGCCACGATCATTTAGGGTTGGGGTAATTGATTTTTGGAAGAGAGATAAAATAGGTAAAAAAAAAGTGGGAGAAAAACTAAAATAAAGTTTTCTCCTACTGAATACTACATGAAAAACTCTTACACATTGCCGTCTATGATTGCTCTTATGCAGTCAGGACATATATTTCTACCTTTAAATACAGAAACATCCTTTGCGTTTCCACAGAAAATACATGCAGGCTCATATTTTTTCAAAATGATGTTATTTCCATCAATGAAAATCTCAAGGGCATCTCTCTCTGCTATGTCTAGAGTTCTCCTCAATTCGATAGGCAAAACAACTCTACCCAATTCATCGACTTTGCGAACGATACCTGTTGACTTCATAACTCTACCCTCGCTGTTGTCCTACCAACAGCTCTATCCTTTCCGAAAAGATAATAAACTTCTGTAGTAGTTTAAGACCTTTCTATTTTTTTAGTATACTTCTTTAAAACCAAACGTTTCTTCAGAAGCAAGAGCTTTTGCTTTAATACACAATAATCACAAAACTAAGCGACACTACAGATCGCAATGATAACTGCATTTTCGACTACTCATTCTAACATATTTCAAAATGAATAGAAATTCGTCAAAAGCTATATTAACAGAATACACTAAAAAATGGAGATTGTCAATATTTCTTTCAAATTTTTGTAATAAGTTGCAATTTTTTTTAAAAGTATGTCGAAATAGGCATTGGAGGCTAATCTTTGGCATATATATTTCCAAGATATAAGGCAAAAGGTGAGAAAAATGTTAAATTTTATTTGGGCTGGGATGTTATTAACAGGGATTTTTTTGGGATTTATTAATGGAAGATTAGATCAAATTACAAATACTATTTTTGATAGTAGTAAAAATGCAGTAAACCTAAGCGTTGCATTATTGGGAGCGATCAGTTTATGGTCTGGGATTATAAATATAGCAGAGAAGAGTGACATATTAAAAAATTTATCGCGGATGTTAGAACCTGTGATAAATTTTCTTTTTCCTAGTATTCCCAAAGATCATAATGCAAGGAAAAGTATAGTTATGAATTTAACAGCAAATTTTTTGGGTTTAGGCAATGCGGCGACTCCATTTGGGATAAAAGCAATGAAAGAATTACAAGATATAAATACAAATAAAAATGAATGTAGTTATGCTATGTCAATGTTTTTGATACTAAATAGTGTTGGTTTTCAGCTTATTCCGTCAACAATGATATCAATAAGATCATCAATGGGAGCGAAAAATCCATCAGATATAGTGTATGTTGTATGGATAGTATCTATAGTTGCCGTGTTTTTTGCAGTGGTATTAACAAGGTTAATGAATAAATTATGGAGGTGATATAAAATGTTGGCGATACCAATTATAATAGTGCTAATTATAGTTATAGCCCTATATAAGAAAGTGGATATATTTAACGAATTTATAAAAGGGGTAAAATTTGGAGCTAATACAGTATTTAACATTTTTCCTTCACTTTTGGGGCTAATTGTTGCGATAGATGTATTCAGAATATCGGGAGCAATGGACGGGATAATCTCTTTTTTAAAACCCATATCTAAGATATTTAATATACCAAAAGAAATTTTGCCATTAGTATTGTTAAGACCAGTTTCAGGTAGTGCATCACTTGCAATGGTATCCGAGCTGATGAAAGAGTATGGAGTAGATTCTTTTATAGGAAAAGTTTCATCAGTGTTGATGGGATCAACAGAAACAATATTATATACATTATCTATATATCTAGGTAGTATTGGTATAAAAAAAATAAAATACACGTTATTAGTTGCGATAACAGTAGAATTAATAAGTGTATTGATAGCAATCAGATGTTGTAAAATTTTTTTCTTAAAATAAAAAAAGCTGGTGCCCTAAGCAGGAATCGAACCCGCATTAATAGAACCGGAATCTATTGTCATATCCATTAGACCATTAGGGCTAACACCAAAACTTGCGATAGGCTTTATGCCTATCAGTCTGGTTTAAAAATCGATATAGCAAGTGGTGGCACAGAAAGTTTTGCTGAAAATGGTCTGTTGTGAAAGCAAACATCCTCGGCCCAAATACCATCAGGATGACAAACCCCGCTACCACCGTACTTATCGTCATCACTACAAAATATTTCATGATAGTGACCAGACTTTGGTAGACCAATTCTATAATCATTATACACCATTGGAGTGAAATTGCAAATAATAATTAGGAAATCATTACAGTCAAGCGCTTTCCTGATGAAACAAATTACGCTGTGATTATTGTCATTGCAGTCTATCCATTCAAATCCATCATAAGTGAAATCTACTTCATGAAGAGACTTTTGTGAGCGGTATAAAAAGTTTAGATCTTTAATGTATGCATTAATTTTATTATGGTATTCAAACTTTAGTAAATGCCAATCTAAGCTTTTAGTATAATTCCACTCATCGAATTGTGCAAAATCATTTCCCATGAACAGCAATTTTTTGCCTGGGTGACAAAACATAAAGCCATAGCAAGCTCTAAGCCCTGCAAATTTTTGCCAATAATCACCGGGCATCTTATTTATCATAGATCCTTTTTGGTGTACGACTTCATCATGAGAAAGGACTAGGATAAAATTTTCTGAATAGGCATAAACCATAGAAAAGGTCAATAAATTATGGTGATATTTTCTATATATAGGATCAAAACTTAGATATTGCAAAAAATCATTCATCCATCCCATGTTCCATTTATATGAAAAACCTAATCCACCAACGTCAGTAGGTTTTGTAACCATCGCCCAAGATGTGGATTCTTCTGCCATCATCATTATGCCAGGGAAATATTTATAACATATAGAATTTAGGTGGCGTAAAAAATCTATAGCTTCAACATTTTCTTTCCCGCCCCATTTATTAGGAATCCATTCACCATCTTTTTTGCCGTAATCAAGATATAGCATTGATGCAACGGCATCAACTCTTAGCCCATCAATGTGATATTTGTCAAACCAAAATAGAGCATTAGCTATTAAAAAATTTTTAACCTCATGTCTGCCAAAATTAAATATAAGAGTTCCCCAGTCAGGATGTTCTCCTTGTTTAGAATTGCAATGCTCAAATAAACAAGATCCATCGAATTTAGCTAATCCGTGTTCATCTTTAGGAAAGTGTGCAGGAACCCAGTCTAAAATAACACCAATGTTATTATTGTGGCACACGTCGACAAAATATTTGAAATCAGTAGGAGTTCCATATCGGCTGGTAACAGAATAATATCCTGTTACTTGATATCCCCAAGATCCATCAAATGGATATTCGCTAATAGGCATCAATTCTATATGAGTATAGCCCATATTTTTAACATAAGACACCAATTTGTCGGCAAGGTCCCTATATGATAAGAAGGAATCACATTTAGGATAAGGCTTTTGCCAAGATCCTAAATGTACTTCATATATAGAAATAGGTTTTCTAAAATTTGTTTTAGAATCACGTTCATATATCCATGATGCATCAGACCAGTTATAATTATCCAAATCGTAAACGATAGATGCTGTCTTAGGCCGCAATTCAGAATAATTAGCGAAGGGATCAGATTTTACCAATAATTGATTATCCGAAGTTCGTATTTCAAATTTATACAACTCGCCTGATGTAACATAGGGTATAAATAATTCCCATACACCACTTTTCCCGCGATAACGCATAGGATTTCTGCGACCGTCCCATTGATTGAAAGAACCAACAACACTAACATTTTTAGCGGAAGGTGCCCAAACAGCGAATAAGGTACCAACGACATTATTTATTGTACAAATATGAGCACCTAACTTTTCATAGATTTTATAATTGTTACCCTCGTTAAATAAGTATAAATCATAGTCTGATATGACAGGTAAAAAAGAATAAGGATCAACAACATCAAAAGTATAATCATTATAGTCGGTTATTTCAAATTTATAAGAAAAGAAAACAGTATCAGTTAAAAAAACCTCGAAAAAACCATCAGGATGAATTTTTTCCATTAGATAGCGTTTATTGTCTTTTATAACGTAAAGATCTTTTGCGTTGGGCATAAAAGAACGTATAGCGAATAATCTTTTTGTAGCATCTGGAGAAGATACCTCATGAATGCCCAGCACACTAAAAGGATCAGAGTGACAAGCGTTTACGATTTTATGCACATCATAAATGGATGCAGATTGTTCCATGTTTTCACCTCGATATAATATAGTCATATATAATTTTGCCATATTTAGCGATAAAAATAACATATTTTAAAAAAAGGAGAACAAAAATATTTTCGTTCTCCTTATAATAAATATTAGTGCAATTATTTATCGAAGCCAACGTTTATGCTGTTTATGAATTCAGCGTTATTTTTTGTTTGCATTAATTTATTGACGATTATTTCAGTAACCTCGGATGTACCCATATTATTCATAGCTTTTCGTACAGTCCAAATTCCCTCTAATTCTTTTTGTGATAATAGAAGATCTTCACGTCTTGTACCAGATCTGTTTATATCAATTGCAGGGAAAATTCTCTTTTCTGACAACCGTCTGTCCAGATGAAGTTCCATATTACCCGTCCCCTTAAATTCTTCAAAAATAACATCATCCATACGACTACCTGTCTCTATCAAAGCGGTTGCTAAAACAGTGAGACTTCCACCAAATTCAATATTTCTCGCGGCGCCGAAAAACCTTTTTGGTTTGTGTAAAGCTCCTGGATCTAAACCACCAGATAATGTTCGCCCAGTAGGGGGAATAGTAAGGTTATATGCGCGAGCAAGCCTTGTTATACTGTCTAATAATATTACAACATCTTTTTTGTGTTCTACTAAGCGTTGTGCTCTATCTAAAACGATTTCAGCTACTTTTATGTGGTGTTCAGGAACCTCGTCAAAAGTAGAATAAACGACTTCACCCTTTATTGAACGTTGCATATCAGTTACTTCCTCTGGCCTCTCATCAATTAAAAGTACAATTAACTCTACATCAGGATAGTTAGTTGTAATAGCATTAGCTATTTTCTTTAAAAGAATTGTTTTACCTGCCTTAGGAGGAGAAACAATCATTCCACGTTGCCCTTTACCGATAGGAGCTATCATATCAATAAGCCTGGTAGATAGTTCTTTTGGCACAGTCTCTAAATTTATTCGTTCATTTGGGTAAATAGGTGTAAGCCTTTCGAACGGAATTCTTTTGCAGGCAACTTCAGGAGAATCTCCATTAATTGATTGTATGTATAAAAGAGCTTGAAATTTTTCACCTTCTTTAGGAACACGACTTTTTCCTTCTATTTTGTCTCCAGTTTTTAGAGAAAATCTTCTAATTTGAGATGGAGATACATACACATCTCTGGGTCCAGAAAAGAAATGAGAGCTTCGTAAGAAGCCGTAACCATCTGGAAGAACTTCTAGTATTCCGCTGACTGGACCATTATCTTCAACAGTCGCTGGATTTTGTAAAGAATCTTTTTTTTCAGAACAATCAAAGCTAGATTCTTTTTGAGTTTGCTCCTTATTTTCGAAATTGTTAGGCTGATTCTTTTTAAAAGGGAATCTTTTGGGTGATCGTGAAGGATCACTACTTTTCTTTGTAGAAGTACTAGCATCATTTTTCGAATCGTTAGAAAGATCCTTATCAAGAGATTTTTTGTGATCTTTATCGGGTTCGATAGAACTTGATGCGTTAGCAGATTGTAATAATTCGATTAATTCTTGTTTCTTAAGTCTTGAAATATTTTTAAGCCCCAACATCTTTGCAATATATCGCAAATCCTCTGTGGTTTTCTTTTCAAGGTTAATTGGTTCCATAAGCCACCGCCTTCATAACTAAAGTATTTTATATTTGTAAAAATAATAAAGCCCTAATACAAAACTAAAAACATTTTAAAGGGATACATTTAATAAAACTACATAAAAAAACAACAATCGAACAATAATGTATATTTAAACATCATACAGGACTTTATTGAAGGACAAGATCTATAACAACTAGAAAATCAAAAAACACACAAACAACAAAAGCAACATAAAATTAAAAAATATTGCCAACAAAATATTTATATGTATGAATCTAGTGTACATTCTACCTCACAAAGAATATTATAACAATAAGTTTAAATTTTGTCAATAATATTGAAATATAACAATTTTTTGACGGTAGACACACCTTACATAATAAAGGGTTCTTGCCTATGGATGTATTATAACAAATGAATATATAAAATACAAGTAAAAAAGAAAATTTGCAACCAAAAGTACGATTTTTCTAGAAAGTCGAGGTTGATATTTTTTGCTAAAGTGGGTATAATGAAAGATAGCGTATGAAAGGTAATTAATTTTGGGAGGTAAGATATGGAGTTTATAGAGCAAAAATTTCCTAGTTTGATGCATAAGAATTTTAGGATGCTATGGATACTAGAAATTTTTTCGTTGCTTGGTGTTTGGATACAAGCAACAGCACAGTCGTGGCTAGTATATAAACTTACCGACTCACCATTTTTTTTGGGGCTAGTAAGTGCGATGCAATTTACGCCGGTGTTATTATTTTCGGTGTTTGCGGGAGTTATAATAGACAAGTTTTCAAAGAGAAAAGTTTTGTTAATTACACAATATAGTTTGGCTATATTGGCTTTTTTGATGAGTGCTTTAGTAATTAGTGGATATATAAAGTATGGACATATACTAGTGTTTGCAGCACTACTTGGTATAGTGAATACATTTGATATGCCAACAAGACAATCTATAGTAATGGAGTTTGTCGGTGGCAAAGATTTAACCAATGCAGTAGCGTTAAATTCAGGTATATTTAATGTTGCTAGAATGGTTGGACCAGCTGTTGCTGGGATACTTATGCGAAAGAAGAGTATGGGATACTGTTTTTTGATAACAGCTTTATTATATATTCCAATAGTTATATTTTTGACTAAGGTTAAGACTAAAAGTCAAAAGAACGACAAAATTAACGTTTTGGGTGTGCTAAAAGATGTTGGTGATGGAATAAAATATATCCTATCTAAGAAAGAGCTTTATGTGGTTATTTTCCTTGTGGTGATAATGGGTATATTTGCGTTAAATTACAGTGTGTTTATACCAGTGTTAGCCAAAGATGTGCTTCATATGGATTCAAAAGGATATGGTAATTTGATGTCTAGTGTGGGTATAGGTGCATTTTTAGGTGCTATAGTGATGAGCCAATTAGGAAGAAGTGGGCCAAAAGTTAGTATTATATTATCAAGTCTTAGTACGATAGTAGTCGTGATTGCCATGCTTGGCTATGCGACGAACTTTTGGATGATGGCAGTTTTGCTAGTATTAACAGGATTTTGTAATAACGTATTTTTTACCAATGCCAACTCAATGCTTATGCTAAATGCAAAAGATGAGTTTAGAGGTAGGGTGATGAGTGTATATACGTTAGCTTTTTCGGGGACGTCGCCTATAGGAAATTTATTTAGTGGCATTATGATAGATAAATACAGTGCCAAGGTTGCGTTGATATCGTGTAGTGTTATAATAACGGTTGTTATAGGAACATTTCTTTTGATAGAGTGGTATTTATATAAAAAGACAAAAGCGGTTATAGTGTGATAATATATGATTTTTTGGAGGGAATTTTTATGAAAAGAGCAATTATTGTAGTGATGGATAGTGTAGGAATGGGAGCCTTGCCGGATGCACATAAGTATGGAGATGAAGGAAGCAATACATTAGGAAACATAGCAAAGGCGATACCAGGTTTTAGATTACCCAACATGCAAAAGTTGGGCTTGGGCAATATAGATGGTATGATGGGATACTCGAAAGAGGATAAACCTAATGCATCATACGGAAGGATGCGTGAGAAGTCAAAAGGAAAAGATACAACGACTGGACATTGGGAGATGGCTGGAATTGTAGTACAAAGACCGTTTCCTACATACCCTAATGGTTTTCCAAAGAGTTTAATAAAAGAATTTGAAAAGGCGATAGGGACAAAAGTTATAGGTAATTATCCTACATCGGGTACAGTTATAATAAACGAGTTGGGAGATGAACATGTAAAAACAGGATATCCAATAGTGTATACATCTGCTGACAGTGTATTCCAGATTGCGGCACACGAGGGAGTAATACCATTAGACAGATTATATGAGATGTGTAGAATTGCAAGGAAGATGTTGAATGGGGAAAATGCAGTTGGTAGAGTAATAGCAAGGCCATTTGTTGGGACGAGCGGGAATTATACAAGGACAACAAATAGACATGATTTTTCTTTGAATCCAATAGAAAGAACAGTGTTAGATGCGTGTAGCGAAAAGGGATATAGAGTAAAAGCTGTGGGGAAAATACAGGATATATTCAATAAAAAAGGCATAACAGATGCGGTTCACACAAAAAACAATATGGATGGTGTGGATAAGACAATAGATTATATGAAAGAAGATTTTAAAGGAATAATATTTACCAATTTGGTTGACTTTGATATGTTATATGGGCATAGAAATGACGTGGAAGGTTATGCTAATGCGTTGACAATGCTAGATAATAGAATACCAGAAATCTTGAATAATCTAAAGGATGAGGATTTATTAATTTTTACAGCAGATCATGGATGTGATCCCACATTCAAAGGAACTGATCACACACGAGAGTATGTTCCGTTGTTGGTATGCGGAAAGAAATTTAAGAATTGGGTAGACTTAGGCACAAGGGAAGGTTTTATTGATTTGGCAGAAACGATATCGGAGTATTTGTCATTAGAAGAAACGTTTGGTGGCAAAAGTTTTTTGCATGAAATAGAGCAAAGGTAGAGATGTTATGAGTGAGAGCATATTAAATAAAAGCATAGAGATTATAAAAGGTATAGGTGCGATACGGCTAAAACAGTTTAGAGTGTTGGGGATAAGAAATATTGGTGATTTAATTACATATTATCCTAGAGCATACGAAGATAGAACTGTTATAAAAAAAATATCCGATTTAATTGAGGGCGACAATTGTTCCTTTATAGGAACGGTGTCGTCTTTTGAACGTGATGTTCGCATTAGAAAAATGGCATTGTATAAAGTGAAAGTTAAGGATAATACATCTCAAATAACTTTAGTTTTTTTTAATCAACACTATATAAGGAATGTATTTTTCGTGGGGAAGACATTTGTTTTTTATGGTAAGGTTGAGAAAAAGAGAGGGATGATTGTAGTTGAAAATCCGTCGTTTACGGAATATTCAAAAAATAAGCTAAACGATATAGCGTGTATAGTGCCGGTGTACAGTAGTACATATGGGTTGTCGCAAAATGTTATACGAAGTACGGTTGAAAAGGTATTGTCTAAATCGATAGCAAGTGTAGAGGAATTTATGCCCAAAAGTTTGCGAGATGAATTAGGGCTTGTACCAATTGATTATGCTATAAAAAATATACATATGCCAAAGACTCGCGAATATTTTGTGAAAGCTAGAAAAAGATTGGTGTTTGATGAATTTTTTTTATTACAGCTGGCATTGTTTAGTATAAAAAGAGATAATGATATTAAGAATAACGATATGAAGATGGATATAAAAGATGAGTGTAAGGAATTTATAACTAATCTTCCATTTAATTTGACCAATGCACAGAAGCGAACAATAAGAGAAGTACTTAGTAATATGAAAAGTGATAAGATGATGAATAGACTAATTCAGGGTGATGTGGGATGTGGAAAAACGATAGTTGCTATAATTGCATTGTTAAACGTAGTAAAAAACGGATATCAGGGGATAATGCTTGCACCTACAGAAATTCTAGCAAAACAGCATTATGAAACATTAACAAACATGCTTTCACCATTGGGGGTTGAAGTTGGACTAGTAGTGGGAAGAATGAAGAAGAGGGAAAAGAGACGTATTCAAGATAGAGTGATGGTTGGACAAGTTGATATAGTTGTGGGTACGCATGCAATTTTGCAAGAAGATATAGTGTTTGATAAAGTAGGATTAGTTATAACAGATGAACAACATAGGTTTGGAGTACAACAAAGAGCAACATTGGGGAAAAAAGGAGGTACGCCGCATGTGTTGGCAATGTCAGCTACTCCTATTCCTCGAACATTGTCGCTAATATTATATGGAGATTTGGATATATCGTTGATTGATGAGTTGCCACCAGAGAGAAAGACAGTTAAAACTTTGGTTATATCAGATGATAAGAGAGAGAGAATGAATAATTTCATAAGAGAGAAAGTGAAAGAGGGAAGGCAAGTATATATAGTGTGTCCATTAGTGGATGATTCGGAGAAGCAGGATTTAGAGTCTGCTAAGGGACTTTCAAAAAGGTTGATGGAGCATGATTTTAGGGATTTAAGTATAGCATTAATCCACGGGAAAATGAGAGCTAATGAAAAAAGTGAAATAATGCAAAGATTTAAAGATGGGGATATAGATATATTAGTGTCAACTACAGTGATAGAGGTAGGAGTTAATGTGCCGAATGCAAGCATAATGGTTATAGAAAATGCGGAGAGATTTGGATTATCTACATTACATCAGCTAAGAGGCAGAGTGGGAAGAGGAGATAAAGAA
Organism: Clostridiales bacterium; assembly: GCA_017961515.1. Lineage (NCBI taxonomy): Bacteria > Bacillati > Bacillota > Clostridia > Eubacteriales > Clostridiales bacterium. The sequence continues at coordinate 21,981 of JAGCXC010000033.1, forward strand.
GCATTTTGTGTATTGATTACACAAAATGGGAGTTGTGACAATAAAAAGAGAATGGATATAATGAAGGAAACAAGTGATGGATTTGTAGTAGCCCAAAAAGATTTAGAGTTGCGAGGTATAGGTGATTTTTTTGGAACACGTCAACATGGATTGCCAGACCTAAAAATAGCTGATATATATAAAGACATAGAAATTTTGAAGAAAGCACAAATTGTGGCACAAAAGATAATGGATCAAGGTAGTGTAATGGACAAGTATCCAAAACTTATGGAGGAAGTACAAAAAAGATTTTTAAGAAAATTAAATGAGGGAATCATATTGAATTAGAGGAGGTTTGGTTTGTGAGGGTTATAGCAGGAGAAGCAAAGGGACATAAACTTGTAACATTAAAAGGAGATACAACAAGACCTACAATGGATAAGGTAAAAGGAGCAATTTTTAATATGATAGCACCTTATATGTATGATGCATCAGTGTTAGATTTGTTTGCAGGATCGGGCGCATTAGGGATAGAGGCATTAAGTAGAGGTGCTAAAAATGCAGTTTTTGTGGATAAAAGTAGAAGTAGCGTGGATATAATAAAAAAAAATTTAAATCATACAAAATTAATTGACAAAGCAACTATATTAAACGGTGACGTGGTAGAAATAGTATCTAGAGCGGAATTGGGAAACCCACACTTTGACATAATTTTCATGGATCCACCATATAATAAAAAATTTGCACAAAAAGTCTTAATTTTTTTAGAAAGTAATGGTATACTAAAAGATAGTGGTATAATAATTGTAGAACATTCAAAAGACGATGAATTACCGATGCAAATTGGCAGGCTTAGAATGACTAGGAGCAAGCAGTACGGTATTACAATTATAAGTTTCTACCAATATATTAAAGAAGAGGAGTGAAGGCGGTATGGAAATATTTTCAATACTAGATACAATAGAAGATGTAATACAAAAGAGCACAACAATGCCTTTAACAGGTAAAAATCTTGTTGATAAGGAGGAGATTTTAGAGCTTTTAAATGAAGTAAGGGCAAATCTCCCAAATGACTTAAAAGAAGCAAAAAGAATATTAGACAGAAAAGATATGATTTTAAAAGACGCACAAAAGAAAGCGGATGAGATTTTGTCTAATGTGGATAGAGCTGTTGGTATATACATAAAAGAGCATGATATAACAAAGAAGGCATATAAGCAAGCAAATGATATAGTTGAAAATGCACAAAGAAATGCAAAAGAGATAAGAACTGGTTCAAGAGAGTACGCAGAGGGTATACTAATAAAAATACAGGATATTTTGAAAGATACTATCAACGTAATAGATTCTAATCGTGAGGAGTTAAGAAACTAGAAAGAGAGAAGAGGTCTTTTATGGAGGAAAATAACAACATTAAGGATGAGGCAAAAGAGATTCCAGAAAGCAAAATTTTATTAAGATTAGAAAAAAAACTTGATAATTTAGGACTTAGAATGGAAAAAATGAAGCTTGCAGAATATGTTTCTTATTTAGAGCATCCGAGAAAGCTTATATGGGTTAACTTTATCGGAGGGGTAGCAAAGGGTTTTGGAACTATAGTGGGCTTAACAGTAGTTGCGGCACTAGCAGTTTATTTTTTAAGATTTTTGTTGACGCTTAATTTGCCGCTTATAGGTTCGTATATAGCAGAACTTATAATCTTGATACAAAAAGAACTAGGTAGGGAAGGCATGGGATTATGATAGGAATAGATTTTGATGAGTTATGTAGGCAAGGAATTCATGGAGATAGAGAACTAGGAATTCAGAGATTATTAGAAGCTACAATTGCGATGGAAAATTGGTATTTGTTGTTTGAAAAAGTAACAGATGACAATCCTAAACCTATAATTGGTAAGATTTCTGATAAATTGTGGATGTTTGGTTTTACTGATGTAAGACGGGCTAAAAATTTTTTGAGAGAAGAAGAAATGGACGCAGATATTATAAAAATTACACCAAGTGTCTGTTTGCCATGGTTAAAAAAGTATGAGGCATTTGGTGTAGTGGGAGTAAGATTTAATGAAGGGGCATTAGGTTGGTACGCTAGTATCAGAAATTTAGAGTATATGCAAAGGGAGTTAGGGTGAAAAAAATTATGGTAGAGCTACAAGAGATGACAAAAGAGGAACTTATAGCAGTTATAGATATAAAAAATTTCAAAATAAAAGAATTAGAACAAGAGATAGAATTACTAAAAGAGATTATTAAAACGAAGGCTTTTCCGGATTAGTACATTTGGCGATAGTGTATTTAAGATGTGTTTTTTAAAAGTGTGGGATTAAAAAGCTTTTAGCAAAAAAATTCCTCTTAAAAAAGAGGAATACTAAAAAAAACTATTTAGAGGAGTCATAATAACGGAAGCGTCTTTTATTCACAAAGTACGAAAATCCACTTCATATAATAAACTACTTCGCAAGCAAAATTCCACAAATCATGCGGACAAAAAAATGGTGCCCAAAGCCGGAATCGAACCAGCGACACGAGGATTTTCAGTCCTCTGCTCTA
>JAGCXC010000034.1 GCA_017961515.1 Clostridiales bacterium
ATGATGGTTCGGTTCAAGGTGGCGAGCGATCATAGTCATATCTCTTCACCTATCAAATCCACCACGAGTTCCCAAAGGCGTAGTACATCGTCTTCAGATAATTTGATGGATTCACCATTATGTTTTATAGTAATTTCTTTCATCTGTCATCATTCTCCCCAGAATGTTTCTGTATAAATGTAGTACAAGTTATACATTTGTACAATAATATATTTACCACAATACTATATAAATGTTTCGATAAAACTGCATATATTGTATGCAATACTTAAATATAAAAGTACTGGAATACATACATTATTATACATATAAAAAAAGGAGGATATGTTAATATGTCAAAAAAAACACACTTATCTATTAGGATAGATAAAGACCTGCTAAAAGATTTGAAAATCATTGCAATCCAGCAAGACACGTCAGTTACAAGAATCCTATTAGATTTCATAGAACAGTATGTTGAGGAACATAAAAAATAAGTATAAATACTACAATTAATAATATATAGTATTGTTATTATTGAGAATTTTAAAATTGTCATCGTTCTCCCCAGAATAATGCTATTTTTCAACTCTCTTTAATAACACCACTTATTCCATTTACCTACTTTTTTTACAATAATGTTTATGATCATGCACCCTTATAAACCATGATTTAGAGAGCATTTGATAACTAATATTAGTTCTATTGTTAATATTATTTAAAAGGTTATAATTGCATATTATATGCAAAGACTAGTTTTATAAGAGTTTAAATCCAAAATATGTTTAAGGGAGAAAAAGTTCACCATTTGTTATTTGAAGAAGAGATCATTATCAATAAAGGGGAAGTATGGTTTAAAGATGATTAATGGATTGAACACGTATTTTTCTATTCATAATATTCACCATAAAAGTTTTTTAGCATAATGTTTTTTTCGTATATTTTATTTTCTCTCCATTGGTTATTTATTTTATAAGGGGCTTTTTTACAATCATTTTATAGCCATAAAAAAAAAGATGATGGTTTCCTTTGGATAATTGATGGGTTTTTTTCTCTCTTATATTTTGATGTCATAATATCAGCTTCAGCAATATGTCATTAAAGACCAGATACCAGGGAATGTGATGGTTTTTTTCTTATAGTTATCATTTTTCCCCATCCTTTCCTGGTGTTCCTCCATTACTTTTTTTTACGAACATTTATAACAAACCAACAATAAAAGAATTAATAGGTGATAATGATGAGTGAAACATTTGAAAGCCAACTTGAGAAAGTGAAATTCCTTGAAGAAAGATATGAAAATGAAAGGTATCAATGGGGAATATACTCTTTCATAATTGATGGGAGAGAAGAGGAAATACAAGTAATTGTGGATTGGAAAGAAAAGATAATCTATAAAAACTTAAAATCTATTACAAAACTACTTAATCAACAACAAAATGTAATATTCAACTATGGGAATAAAATTTATATTCTTGAAAAATACGGGAAAGAATACTACGCTGACCAAAGTAGATATGATTGTTATGATTAATCCTTGTTTTTTTCCATTATCTTTTTTATTAATTGTTCGAGTTCGTCTATCTTGTCGGGTTTCTTTTTCAACATTTCCACTTCAGGAGAATCCACGGTTATGGTGTGAACCTTGTCTAGTATTGTTACTTGGTCTATATTACGAGTATACTTTTTCTTTAAATCCTCTGGGTTATCGAAATAATAGGATTGTTGTATCATATTCTTGCTCCGTCCTTGCAAACTATCAATTTCATCAAGGCTTAAACTGTTCTCGCCACTATGCAATTGTGATGCGTGGAACTTCCTTAAAGTATGAGACCTTAACACCACCATATTGTTTAATGTTCCCAATCCTAACTGATTGTTAAGTATTCGGAATTTCTCTTCCAAATGTTTAGGATACACCTTAAATAAGTAATCTTTATCATCTTTCCTTGTTTCTAGGTAGTGGGCTATTTCCCTTATGGCCTCAGGACTGCAAAAGGTATAATAGTATTTGTTGGTTTTCTGTCTCTTTAAGCGGATGATTGGTATTATCTCCACCTTATCCTTGATTATTTCATGGATACTGTATGGTTTTATCCATTCCTGGTAGTCTTGTCTTGTTAGGTTGAGTATTTCCCTCTTGGCACACCCACTTGAAATGGCGAATAGGAGGTATGATCGCATTAGTGGGTTGCTCATATGGTAAGCCTTTCGCAGTATGTCCTTGGTTGGCAGGTCGTTATATGTGATGGGTTTGCTTATTTGTGCTTGTTTTTTGTTCAATGGTGGCAGTGAGTGTATTTCTATCTCGTAGTGATTGTAGATTGTTTTAAGCTTTGACAGGTATGTCTGGGCGGTGCTGTAATTGTAATTTGTGAGTAGCCAGTTTTGGTATTGTATTAATTGTTTTCGTAGTTTGCGGTGTTTCCATCTTATTCTTTGCTCTTCCTCTGTGTCTGCTTCTTTTAGTAGTTCTTCTATTGTTTTATTGTTTAGTTGTTCGTAGTGTTGTATTGTTGTTTTGTAGGTTTCCATTGTTTTGTCGGTTAGTCCTCTTTCTTTTTGGAATGTTTTTAGTGTTTTCATATCCATAACTATTACACCATCATTAATTTTTGTTTGTTGTTAGACCATTTGATAACTATTATGTTATGAATGGTATGTTTTTTTGGGCCTTTTGCCTTGGGAATGGGTTAGTTTTTCATTCCATTTGTTGTTGTGGTGTATAGTTTGTTCGTATGGGTTATTAAAATTAGTGGTTTAGTACGAACTTAATAAATTTGCATATCGGTAAAAAAAGAAAAAAAAATAAGGGTGAATTTAGTAGCCACCGAAGACTACCATACCCTTTTTGATGGTTTCATACTTCTTGCACTTGCCATCATCTATCTCCAAAGCACACTTATAAGTGCCTTCCTTGACACAATTCACACATTGCTTCTGATAGATGGCACCATACTGCTTGTATTTGGATTTAGCATTCGTACTCATCATTCATCACTACTTC
>JAGCXC010000035.1 GCA_017961515.1 Clostridiales bacterium
TGTTAGGTCGTGGACTTGTCCTGACTGTGGTAAGTATCATGATAGGGATACAAATGCTGCGATAAATATTAGAAATGAGGGCATGAGAATAGTAAATGCCTTAACATAGGAAATAAAGAACCGCAGGGCTTGCGGGGTTAGTTCGTACTGTCTTAGCACATTAGTGCTATCGAAGGAGAACCGACTGTTTGCATGAGTAAGTGCAAAAGGAAGCCCCCACCTCCACACCGAGAATTTTATGACAAAAATTTGAGGTGTAGGTGGGGGAGGATGTCACGGCTTAAATTTAGGATGTGAAATATCTGTAGGAGGGATTAAGTATGAGAAAGAAGCTAATTATAGGAGTAGTTTTAGCGGCGGTTATTTGTACAATTGGTGTAGTGTGGTATGGATACATTAATAGAGGTAGTGGATCGTTTAATCATATGGGTGGAAGTTCAGAAATCATAGTAAACAAAGTAAGGGAAAAAAGTGGCGGTAGTATTGGTGTAGAAGTAAAGGAAGGGGAAAAAATAGTAATAAAATCTTATTTAGAAAAAGGATCAATAAAAATCAAGTTGGGAAAACAGAAAACACCACAAACAGGAAAAGAAACAATTGGAGAATTATTAGATTTGCTGAATGGAAAAGACATTGAACAAATAGTTGAAGGATATAATACATATGAATTTGAAGTTCCAGAAGGAAGCTACTATGGATTTGCTAATATTTTAAAAAAAGCAACGGGAAGAGTTACAATAACAGCAGAAAACAAACAACGGTTGGAGCAGTAAAAAAGCAAGAAAAAAGAAAGGTTTCCCTTATAGTAAAATATTGAATACAGAAACATATGGAACATCTAAAATAGAGAAGGGTTAATTGTCAAACTGAATGCAACATCTTCAAAGTAAGTGCAAAATTTTTTCTATTGGGGGTTGCATTTACTTTGAATATTAACATATCCAACTAAGCATTATTGCTTACTTTCTCAATATAGGCATAAGCAGTAACTTCACCGTTGGACATAATTGTAACAGGTTTTTCAGGAGTAGCATATTGGATATAATCTTCATCATAGTTTTCTATAAATTCTTTTACAATTTCTTGTGTTCTTTTTTCAGCCTCATCATATGAGTTAAATAACTCTAATGACTGCATTTCAGGATCTCCATTATGAGGAAAACAAATAATGTAAATAACACCGTACATAATCATACCACCTTTCTAAAAAAATAAATTAATTATGCCATTTGTCAGCATATCACTCTAAGTCAACTGGACAGTCTACTTTTGGTAGCTCGTGACTTAAGTGGTTTCTGTTCGTATGTACATATATATTATCATGCAGATATAGAATTAGCAAGCACTAATTTGTTGTCTTATACAATCAACAACAAATTATCAACAAAAAGTTGATGAAAAATAAAACTTACTATATAATAAATGTACTAAATTATAGTTTTATTTGAAAAGGGAGTTGAATTGAATGGAAGATTGTACAAATGAGATATTTGAAGCAAGTGTAGCTAAAGATTTAGTGAGGGTAGATAGATTATTAAACCAAGGAGTAGATGTAAATGTAAGTGACGATTTGGGGAGAACTATGTTACACATAGCATGTGAGATGGGAAATATACAAATGATTGAGTTTTTGTTACGGAAAGATGCGAACATAAATAAAAGAGATAATTATGGAACTACTCCGCTAATAGAGGCATGTTTTAAAGAATATGAGGAAGCTATTAAATTATTACTTTCATATGATGTAGATGTTAATTGTACTAATAATAGCGGATATACCCCTTTGAATGTGGTATGCCATAATGGTAACGTTAAGTTAGCTAAGATGTTATTAGACAGAGGAGCAAATGTAAATGAAAAGGATGGAACCGAGTTTATTCCAATAATTATGGCATGTCAACAAGGGAATATCGAAATTGTTGAGTTATTGCTTTCTTATGGTGTAAATTTAAATTGTAGAGATATATATGGATATACTCCACTACATAGAGCGTGCAGTAATGGGAATGAGAAAATTGTTGCGAAATTACTAGAAAAAACTAAAATTGATATAAATGCATTAACTAAAAAAGGAGAGACAGCGTTGTATATAGCTTGTGATAAGGGAAATAAAAATATTGTTTCGTTACTGATATCGAAGGGAGCAGATATAGACGAATTCACTGAAAAGGGTTTTACTGCAATGATTAATGCATATGTTAAGGGGCATAAAGATCTAGTAAAATTTTTGATACAGAAAGGGGCAGATGTAAGCTTAGGTATTTATAAAAAGAATAACTTATTGTATATAGCATGTGCAGATGGAAATATCGATATTGTAGAAGAGATGTTAAAAAGTGAAAGTTTAAATATAGAAAGTTTACTTTATAACAAGAAAATTAACTTTGAAAATAAAATTTTAGAATTATTAAAGGAAAAAATATCATTGCAGGAGAATTTAAAAAAATGTACTCCAAAATTATGTGAACTTAAGAAGATTATTGAGGATGAGTTAGAGGAAAGAAAAGAGAAGATATTTTCTGCATGTATGGATAATGACATAGAAGAAGTGAAGAGGTTATTAGATAAAGGAGTAAATGTAAATGTATGTGACAAATATGGATGTACTTTATTATACCAAGCGAGTACGAAAGGATATGTAGGAATAGTAGAGTTATTGTTAAAAAAGGGTGCAAATATAGAACATGAAGTTCCTCCACATGGATATATAGCATTGATTGATGCATGTAGAATAGGACATAGTACTATAGTAAGACTTTTGATTGAACATGGTGCAGATATAGAACATGGGACGCTAGACGGGAATACGCCATTGATTAATGCATGTAGAAAAGGAGAGTATGATATAGTAAAGCTTTTGCTTGAACATGGTGCAAAAGTAGACCATGAAAATAAAGGAGGATTTAGTGCGTTAAATGTAGCGTGTCAGGAAGGTTATGTTGATATTGCAAAACTTTTGATTAAAGCAGATGCAAATATAGAACATGAAGTTCCTCCATATGGATATACAGCATTGATTGATGCATGTAAGAGAGGTTATTATACTATAGTAAGACTTTTGCTTGAACATGGTGCAGATGGAGAACATGGGACGCTAGACGGGAATACGCCATTGATTAATGCATGTAGAAAAGGAGAGTATGATATAGTAAAGCTTTTGCTTAAACATGGTGCAAA
>JAGCXC010000036.1 GCA_017961515.1 Clostridiales bacterium
AATAAGTCAAAATGCAAGTGGGAAATATTATGCGAGTATTTTGTTTGAATACGAAAAACAATTATTGGATAAGGTAGCGTATAATTTTTTAGGATTAGACTTTTCCATGCATGGATTGTACAAAGATAGTAATGGAGAAGAGGCAGAGTATCCAAGATATTATAGGAAGGCAGAAGGAAGATTAAAAAAAGAACAGAGGAAGTTATCACTAATGGAAAAAGGCTCAAAAAAAGGATAAGCAAAGAAGAAAATTAGCTAAGGTACATGAAAAAGTGGCAAATTGTCGGAAAGATTTTTTGCACAAATTATCAAGGAAGTTAGCAAATGCGTACGATTGTATATGACCCAAATATTAAGGCCTCAAATTTTTTTCATAAAATTCTCGATGTAAAGCTTAATACCAAGCTTTACCAATATTTTCCCCAACATCTCTTCTAACTTGTATTTTAGAAATGTAGTAAACATTCCCCATCCATTATCACATACTGTTTTCCCAAAGTTCAAAGCTTCTGATATTGCCTTAGTAACTAAAGATGTCACTGGTTGCATAAATTTAAATTATAGTATACAATTGACAGCAGGGGGGTGATATTATGACTTTTACAAATTTTGCTTTTGATTTGTTACTAAACTTACCGGCATTACTGTCAGTATTTGTAATAAACGGCTACATTATGGCATATACAGCTACAAAGTTAGGTGATCCTACTCCAAGAATTAAAGGTAGGTTAAGCCTTTCTCCTAAAGCTCATATAGATTTTATAGGTTTTTTGTTTCTTTTAGCTACTGGTTTTGGTTGGGGCCCTTGTATGGACATAAATCCCAGATATTTTAAAAATCCTAGGCGTGATTCTGTAATCACAGTTTTAGCTGGTTCTTTAGGAAACTTTGTTCTTGCATTTTTTGCATGTCTTCTAAGAAGAATTTTGTTGGGTTTCCCTTTGAATGTTTTTTGGGATCCATTACTTGAGATACTAAGATTGATTATGCTATCAAATATATTACTAGGTTTATTTTTTCTACTACCAATACCTCCATTGAACGGTTTCTTGATATTAGAAAAACTACTTCCAGTTAAATATTTTAGATTGATACAATTTTTGCAAAACTATGGATTTATAGTTTTGATATTTTTAATGTTATCAAGAATTTCATGTATTATAATAAATCCATTTTTCCAAGTTATAACTATTTTTATACAAGGAACTGTAAACTTTCTATTTAATGTTTTTAAAGCCAGCTAAAAGCTGGCCTCTTTTATTATGCTATTCTTTTTATTTTAGTCACTTTTTTTTTCATTTCTCTTTCTTTTGACACTACCCACAACGGGCTACTTATAAATATAGATGAATATGTTCCACTAATTGTTCCTATTATCAATGGTAATGAAAATTCTTTTATTGATGGAATATTATTTATTGTCGCGAAAATATACACTGTAATTAAACATATTAACACAGTTACAGTTGTATTTATTGTTCGACCTAATGTCTGCCATATGCTCTTATTGGTAAGTTCCGACACTGACATTTTTCTTAATAAACTATTATTTTCTCTTATCCTGTCATATATTATTACTGTATCGTTCATTGAATATCCTACTATTGTTAGTATTGCGGCAATAAACGATTCATTCACAGGTATTTGGAATATTACATATGCCGCAAGCATTATCAATACATCGTGGATTATTCCTACAACTGCAAATACACCCGATTGCCATGACATAACTCTAAACCTTACTGCTACATATACGGCTATCAATACCGACATCCAGAATACACCCTTAAGTCCTCTATGTAAAAGCTCTCTTCCAATAGATGGATGTATATTTCTTACGGTCATCTGACTATCATCAGCAAGTTTAAATTCTTCTCTTATTGCCTTTATGACATTATTTTTTTCGTCAACTGTTAATGTTTCATTGCTTGCAATATTAATTATCAAAAGATCTACCTTTTTGTTGTTTACCGCATTTAGCGCATATGACTTTTGTGCAGTAACATTTTTGTGTAGCATACTGGTTAACATATCATCTATTTTTTGCAAATCAAACTTGTCATCATTCATGTGCATTTCTATAACTGTACCACCTTGAAACTGTATATCCAAATTAAATCCACCATAATAAAAATATGCTGCAACCCCTATCAATATCACTATTATAGACAGTGCAAAAAAATAATTTTTTCTTTTCATTATATCTATCACTGTATTTGCCTCCTTATTAGGCTCCATATAGCCATTTGTGTTTAGTAATATTTATTCCCGATACTGATTTTATCATTATCCTAGATGCAGTAACAGCAGTTAGGAAACTTAACACAACCCCTAATCCAAGTGTTATTGCAAACGACTGTATTGGACCCGATCCAAATATATACAATACAACTGCAGCTATTAACGATGTCATATTTGCATCAAATACAGCTTCAAATGCTTTTTTAAATCCTATATCTATAGCCAATGGTAATGTTTTGCCAGCCTTTAACTCTTCCTTTATTCTTGCAAATATTATTACATTAGCATCTACACCCATCCCAATACTTAGTATTATTCCCGCAATACCAGGAAGTGTTATTGATATCCCAAGCCAAGACAATACCAATAGTTGTATAACCGTATGTGCAAGTAAAGCAATATCTGCAATAACTCCAGGCACTCTATAACACGATAACATAAACACCCATACAAGTGTTATTGCAACTGCACCTGCTATAACGCATGTACGCAATGCACTCTCTCCTAATATAGAACTTATTGCATTTACTTCCTTTATCTCTAATTTAAATGGCAATGCACCTGATCTGATTGTTGCAGCTAAATCCCTTGCAACTTTTGGTGCATCTTTAGAATTTGCATCTAAACCTAGAGTTATTGTTATTGGACTTCCTGCAGGTATCTTCGAATTAACTCTAGGTGCGCTTATTACTTGATTATCCAAGTATATTGCAATTTGTTGATTTATTAAGCGTTCTGTTGCTTCTTCGAATTTCTTTTGAGCATCTTTAGACAATTCCAACACAACAAACATCTCATTTGTTTCTGGATTTATTGTAGGTTCAGCATTTACTATATCTGTACCTTGAACAATAATATCTCCTGTTGGAACTATTTCTCCATCTTGGTAAGTTACCTTAGAAGGATCATACTCTCTAAATGTCAACAATGCAGTTTTTCCTATTTCTTCTACTGCTTTTTGCGGGTCAAAATCTGTTTCTCCAGACTTCCAAGGTATTTCAACTATAATATGACCATTCATTTGTTCTGTAACTATAGTTCTGTCATAAATTTTTTTCGCATCTAGCCTTTTTTCTATTATATTTCTCACTGTTTCTAATTCTGCATCTGTTGGCGTATAACCGCTAGGTGCTCCCAATACTGCTCTTACGCCCCCACGAATATCTATACCTGTTCTTAAATCTATCACACTTGGTAAATATGTATTGGTGTAAGGAATTCTTACTTTAGGAATTATTATACTAGTCTTTGGAATTGTCGCTCCAGCAAAACACAAATAAGTCAATATTCCTATGGCAATTACAACTGAAAAAAATTTCAAACCTTTTACCTTGTTCATAGTAATTTGCTTCCTCCTTTGTATTATTATTCCTAAGCAAATTATATCATCAAATAAAATATAAAACAACAAAAAACTTGCAATAAAAATTATATTATGATATTATCTTGGTTGTTAGCATTGGTAATAGCTTTAGAGGGGATTTTAAGCCAAATTAATTGTTACAGCAATATCCAAAAATAGAATACATTTTAAGCTAAGAAAGAGAGGGTTTGTAATGAAAAACTTTTTTAAGAAAATAGCTTTATCTGTACTACAGTTGGGAGTTTTGCAATTTAAGTTGGGCCTTTTTGTAATAAAATCACTAATTGCTGCCTGTGTATTATCTTCAGTAGTAAAGGGCGGACCTTTACTGTGTCAGTTGGCGGTTTATTTAGCAGCATCAGAACCAATGTTAAGAGCAGTAAATTGGATTTTTGAACCTGTGTGTAAACCTTGTTGTGACGCTTTAGATGAAGTATGGAAGTGGTCGAGTAGAGAAAAGCGTAGAATAAACGCTCGTGCTAAAGGTAAAACTATCGCGACTAATTTACAAGGGACTAGAGAATACACTATAATAGATCGCGCAAAAGATGAGGTACGAAAACACTTTATAGATAGGCGTGTAGATGATTTCCGCACCATCTTAAAAAAAACAGCGTGGTTTGTAGGATTTGGTATATCTATTGTTGCATCAGGAACACTTATCTCTCTTCCTGCCTTTTCATCAAATGGAATGCTAATTGCAAATGTATTGTTTGGAGCACCACTTATATCTGCAGGTAATTTTAGTTTGGCAAGTTTACATACCGAATTGGGAGATATAACAGAAACAGGTATGGAATATATATTGGACTGGATAGGTATTTATGAGCAAAATAGTGACTTTGATATAAGCGATCAAATAGATGGCGATATTTCTGAAATAGATACATATTCTATGACAGATAGTTTAGAATATAGTAAAGAATCAAATTATAGCAAAACCAATAAAAACGATGTTGCAATTCAAAAATCTCCAGTACAAAAAAATTCGAATACTAGTAAAGAATGTACATTAGAAAAAATACCTATTGCTTCTTCCAAAGGCAGAGATTTATAATGTACGAATCTTTGTAATCCTTGGAACGTAAATAGCACCTATATAGTTTATATTATTACAAGAAAATCTTGATTAAAAAATAAATGCAATCTTTAATTAAGGATTGCATTTTTTGATGTTGTTTTTCTATATCTTAGGCAAATTTAAGATGGATGTTCTTTTTTTAATCAGTGTATTATTGCCAAAATATTTCCATTTTTATATGGGAGGAACATTAAAAAAATATAAAATTATGTTGACATTTTATTGTCTTTGTTGTATACTTAATGTGTGCCAGTCTCTATTCGACTTGCTGACTTTGGTTGTACGACTTAAATTTCGTACTTTTGTAAGTTTTATGTGTACAATGTTTACACAAAGGAAAGGATGTTTTTTTATGTTAAAGAAAGAAAATTATTTGCTAGAAACAGCTGGTTTCTCGGAAATAGAACCAACTGCATTTAACAAGAATGAAAAGAAACTAATAAGAAGAGGAAATAGAAGAGCTAATGATTTCTTATACAGTATAGATGCTCACTATCTAACAAGACTAGAGAGAATATCTACTTCTGTTGAGTATAATTTAAAGCGTATCTTTAAAAAGACACTTAGAATACTTAGGACACCTTTTAAAAAATTGTATTACTCTTTAAAATTGAAAAATCAACGTAGGATTGTAAAAAGAAATTTAAAATTATTAGATCAAGCAGGTCTAACTGCTATAGAGCCTGTTAATCATACTGCAAAAAACAATAGAAACAATATAAAATTATTAAATCGAGTAGGTTTAACTGCTGTAGAACCTGTTATTTCTAATAAGCAAAGAACAATATAAATTTATTAAATCAAGCAGGTTTAACTGCTATAGGAACCTGTTAGAGTTTTAAGTATTTAAACATTTGTTAATAATCTTACCTAAAGATTAAGAATTACATAAGAGGGTATCTTAAACCTTTGAGATATCCTCTTATTTTTTTCACATTTATATGTGCTTTGCCACTAATATTACAACGCTTCTTGGCCCTACATTATATGAAGCTTGATTTTTCAATTTTATTTCCTCTCCCACTGCCACAATTTCTTTTTCTTCTTCTTTAAAAGTATCTACAAACAGATACCATTTTTCTTCTATATTAAGTGGTGGCAATTCAAATGTTTGTGCCTTCCAATACATATTCATAATTATATAAATGTGATCATCATTTATGCTATCACTATCCTTGGATTTTCCCCAAAGCATTAATGCAATACTCCTACTACAATAACTTTTATCTGGCTCATTCACTTTCACTCCATGCCACGATATATGAGAATATCCGCTCCTCTCCTCTTGTTCATCTTCCCAATGCAGTTTATTACGTAAAACTGAATGCGTCTTCCTAAACTCTATCATTTTCTTCACAAAATTATGAATATCTTTATTCTCATTTAGATCATTCCAATTTATCCAAGATACTTCATTATCTTGACAATAAGCATTGTTATTGCCATATTGAGAATTGCCCATTTCATCTCCCATATACATCATAGGTATTCCCTGACTTATCATTAATATACTAATTGCATTTTTTATCAAACGTTTTCTCAATGCTTTTATCTCTATATTGTCTGTATGCCCCTCAACTCCACAATTCCAACTATAATTTATATCATTGCCATCTTTGTTATTTTCACAATTTGCCCAATTGTGCTTTTGGTTATATGAGAATAAATCCATCAGTGTAAATCCATCATGACATGTTATAAAATTAATTGATGAACATGTCCCCAAGCCCTTATGAAAATACAAATCCGGGGACCCTATTATCCTTTGTATAACAGACATAATCGTCCCTTCATCACTTTTTAAAAATCTTCTTATGTCATCTCTATACTTTCCATTCCATTCGGCAAATCGTCCCCATGATGGAAAACTTCCCACTTGATATAATCCCCCTGCATCCCAAGCTTCTGCTATCAATTTACATTTTCCTAAAACCGGGTCAAATGCTAGTGACTCTAAAAGAGGTGGATTGCTCATTGGTGTTCCATCCTGATTCCTTCCTAGTATCGACGCCAAATCGAATCTAAATCCATCTATATGATACTCTGCAACCCAATTTCTTAAATTTGCTAATATTAAATCACGCACTACTGGATGATTGCAATTTAATGTATTCCCACAACCGCTAAAATTATAGTATTCCCCATTAGCAGTTAGCATGTAGTATGTTTTATTGTCAATCCCTCTAAATGATATACATGGTCCTAATGCGTTTCCCTCTCCTGTATGATTATACACAACATCTAAAATTACTTCTATACCATGTTTATGAAAATCCCTAACTAAAGTTTTAAATTCATCACATTCTCCATTGACCTTGCCCGTTTGAGCGTATCCTGCCTTGGGCGCAAAAAATGCTATAGAGCTATATCCCCAATAGTTTAGCAACAGTTCTCCTGTTATGGGTGATTCTTTGCTGTTTTCGAATTCATCAAAACTCGTAATAGGCATTAATTCAACGCAATTTATACCTAAATCTTTTAGATATGGTATTTTTTCTCTTACCCCAGAATATGTCCCTTTATACGTAACATCAGAAGATTTGTGATTTGTAAATCCTCTAACATGCATTTCATATATTATTAAATCTTCCATTGGAATCTCTAGTTGTTTATCGCCTCTCCAGTCATAATCAAACCTTGTTATTCTAGCCCTGTGCTGATAGCTATTGGTTGTATCAATTTTTTTGCCCCATTCATCACGCCCAGCTACAGACTTTGCATATGGATCCATCAAAATTTTTGTCTTATCGAACCAATTCCCCTTTTTAGGTGCAAACTCACCATCCATTCTATAACCGTATTCTATCTCTTCATAATCTAATCCATATACTATCATGCAAAAAACATTTCCTATTTTAAATGTCTCTGGGAATGGTATCTCTATAAATGGTTCCTTATCCCCTCGTTTATATATAACCAAAACACATGAACTAGCATGCTGTGAATATACAGAAAAATTTATCCCACCTGGCACAATAGTCGCACCAAATGGTAAAGGATTACCTTCTCTTAAATCATATCCTTCGTACGTCGTTGTAGGTGTATTATCTATTCTTTGCATATTTACCACCAACTTTCCAATCATCTAATACCTCATATACAGATGAATATATTGAAAACACATTTTCGAACCCAGTTAAATTCATCGTCTCTACTATTTCATCACTTAACCCGACAATAACAAACTTGCCCCATTTAGATAATATTTCTCTATCTAATAATACTAAATACCTAAATCCCACATTAGATATGAAATCGCAAGCACTCATGTCGAGTATTATATGACAATTTTGCACCACGTACTTTTCAATACTTTGAGCAAATTTTTTTTTACTTGCGTTATTTAACTTTCCCTTAAGCTTGATCAGATCTATTGCTCCGAACTTTTCATGCGCAATATTCATAAAATCACCTTTTATATTTATTTTAATAATGCACTCGGTACTTTACATCGTCTACTTTAGTTGTTTCCAACTAATATTAGATATATTCTCTTTGACAGGCCAAATAATTCTTTGTATCTCTTTTTTCTTTTGACGAAATTTATCTTTTATACTCACCTCCCTATAACATTTAAACTTTTTCTTCATGGCGTCTGACAATTTTAATTTATAAAAATTTTTGTTATTTTGTGCATAATCCATAAGCTGTGTTGATATTTCCTCATCAAAAACTTTGTATATTGGTTCTAAAATATGCAAAATCGATGATGCAAAATCACCATCATTTTTGTTTTTATTACAAATCAAAATATACGCAATAGGATCTGCCAAATATTCTAACATTTTTAATGGAAATTTGTTATATTTACTTACAGCCATAACCCGAGTTATCATATTTCTTTTTATGTAATCACTACCCAAACTTTTGGGAAATTTGTCTAACCTTGCTAAGACTTCTTTATACGCCAAATCAAGCTCCCCTAATTTTAATTTTTTACATGAAATGTGTACTTTATGCACCAATTCATGTAAAAATGTTTGAGTCGCCACAAACTCTCCTCCAAAACTTGATATCTGAATTATATTTTTATTAAAATTGTATGCCCCTAATAAATATCCATCTTTTATTACCTTTCCTTTTAGCACTGATACATCTATATTATTTGTTACAAAAATTTGCAAATTATTATTAGTCCAATCTTTCTCCATGGTATAAAGAGCTGAACACAGCATCACCAACTCTATTCTATCATCTTTATACTTTTCAATGTTATCAAGAATAACATTGATTAATTCTTTTGCTCTATCATCTTCACAATATATCTCCCTCTTTAATATGTCCATATAACTATGTTTATTGTTATCTCCTATAAATATATTGCTAAGTCTTAACTCTTTCTCTGTAGAATCGTACGAACATATCTCTTTTAAAATATCATATACTTCTTTACTTCCATTAAATTTAGCTAAAGCTAATGCATTAAGTCCTCTATAATTTATACACTCAACATCAGCTCCTTTAGACAATAACATACGCACTATTTCTTTATTCCCCGAAACCGCAGAATGCATAAGAGGAGTAAACCCAAAGGTATCTCTAATATTTACCTTGGCTCCTCTTCTTAAAATACTCCCAACTTTTAAAACATCTCTAGCTTTTATGGCATCCACTAATTTATCCTCTAAATCCATAAAATCCTCTCACTTTGTTTAGGTTGTATTATTGTTATACTATTCAATTGCTTTTACTTCGGTTATACTATTCCATTTTTCGAAGATATCTCCTAACTATCACTTTGACAACTTTTAATGTATTCTTATAATATTTTTAGCTATCTTCGTAATCTTTGATTCTTTTGGAATCTCTTTTACTTTTTTAATACTTGTTTCTATTTCTGGTACTATAACTTTAAACCTTCCGCCTTTATTACGAACAAAACCCACACAATCAAAAATCTCTGTACAAATTGATGTTTCTGCATGTATTGCATCCTGATGCTCTGTCGGATTTGCTGCCGGAAATATATTATACCAAACATTCGGACCTCCAAATCTCAACTCTACTATGTGATGAGCATCATAATTATCCCCTTCACTTTTCCAGCAAACACCATTCATATACACATCTTCTTCATATTTGGGCCATTCTTGTCCAGTTTCCACTTCCCACTCTTTTCTTAAATTTCTGCAACTTTGATGAAATTCCCTTCTACTCTTGTTGTACTGTACTACATCGCTTTTGTGGACTTCATTATTTCTTACATAATCCTTGATTAACTCTATCTGTTTACACGTAATCTCTCTTCCTGTAATTTGCTCTAGTTCTCTTAAATACGCATCTATTTTATCTCTAAGCTTTAACGTAATAACATAATCTCCATCCTGTCTCTTGTCAATCTTTCTTTTAGATTTATCTAGCAACTTATCAATTCCAATAACCATCTTACTATGGGCTAAATCAGTTTGTCTTGTCAGCATAGGCAATCTCCTTTATCTAGTAATTTCTAAGAGATCTTTTAAGCAAAAACATCTTTATTTTCATCAATTCGCATGCTCTCCTACGCAAAACGTGTAATTCCAACCTAATCATTATATCATATATACAAAATTTTGCAACATTTTATCGATTTGTATAAATTGCTATAAATTGCAATAATAAATTACCAGTTTAAAAAAAATACAAACATAATACTTCCATAATTTGTTTGAGGAATATAGCCTAAATACAGTAGGTATCCATAATAAACACAAACACCTAATATACAAAAAAAGCATTCTTGTTTCTTACTAAAGTTTATGTTTGTAATATTTTTATTAAATTATTCTATTAACAATTCTTTTTTAGCTTCATTATGCCCATATTCAAAATATATATTTTTTCTTTCCTACAAAATGGTAGCGTATACTTGTGACTTTAATCAACTAAGTATACGCTTGTAAAAAACATATATTAAAACTTGATAATTGCTATTATAAAGTTCTCTCACCGGCCTTTTTCATTTTAATATATTACATATTTACGACAGCCATGTTTTTGCTATTTTGCACATTTTCGTCAATTTCTTTTACTGTGTCTATTAATTTTTGTTTCTTGTTTATTTTTTTATTTATTTCCATGAAACAACCATCTGTATTTTGACTCTCAAGCTCCTCTTTCAATTCTTCGATAATACTATGTAACGTTTCCAACTCGTACCTTATTATCCAAAGCATCACTCACGTATACATAAGCATGATTTATCAAATCTACTTTAACCTTAGTTGGCATATCTCGTTTAAATTCTACCGCCACACCGTCGTCGTACTCTAATGTACGTATTCCAACCAACGAATACACACTATTTCCATTAACTGTTGGTTCTACTTCATATATCTTGATGTCGTCCCATCGCATAACTTTAAAATCACCGGAGTACACCTTAACTACACTCACCCCACCATTAACATCATAACATTTACGTACTTTTTCACGTGGCACTTTAAATTTCTCTAGTGTATTTTCTCTATGTCTTCCTCTATAATCACTTTCTACTGCAATCTTGCTTATTCCTCGCACATCCTGAACACTAATTGCCACTTTATTATCACTTACGTTTTTATATACATAAGTTACTATACATAATACATCTTCCAAATTTATCTCTACTTTGTTGCCTAATGCATCATATACTTCAAGCTTAGTTACTCCAATTATGTCTTTTAATGGTACAATTTGCTCTCTTGGATATAACTCATCCGAGTCTCTCAAATAATTGCTATAATCATATATAACATCCTCATTATTTCTTACTAATTTCCACAATCCAGCTCCATTATCGCTCATAGCTATCTCATATCGATTCTCCTCGCTAATGTATCGAATACTCGCTTGTGGCTTTTCATTATCCTCTTCTAAGTCTCCTATATCTACATTTGTTACATTACCTAATCCATCCCTCACAAGCACCGTACTTACTCCATTAGCCAATAGTTGCCCTATTTCCTCATTCATTTCTCCACTAAAGCTCAATGTCTCCCCTGCTATAATCTCGCCTATTCCCGATTCATTATCTATAGCTTTTATTAATACATTACCATTTCCTATATATAGCTTCCCGCCCTCCATATTACTAGGTACCGTCGCTCCACTATTATCTATGTCAAGTACTATCTCCGCATAATGTTCACCTTTTCCATCATATACCCTAATCATCTCTGTACCTTCTACTACATTAAAGAACTCTCTTACTCCTTCTCTCATATTATCATCTATCAGCACGCCATTAGCATATGTCACCTTTGATACTCCATTTATTTTATCCACTACATTTAATACAATCCTATCGCCTGTCTCATTTCTATATGCTCCATTAACCACCAACATTTCATCATTCAAAAATATAACATTCTCATGGCCAAATATATCTCGCACCTTCAAAAATGATTGATTATCTACTATATACTCTAATAATACCTCTTTCCTGTTATCATCATATATTGCAAACGTATCACCATTTTCTTTTATTATTTCTGTTATCCCAACCGAATCTACTATTTTCATATATATCACATTTTCCTTTTTGTACTTCCACGCCACTCTTGCACCTAATCCATCATCTACCTGTAATGGTATCTCTATTTCATTACCTAACGCATCTCTTGCCAAAAGCGCTGTTTCATTTATTCTTTCTTTCCCCACATATATCACTGGATTTTCACTTATATCCGACGTCCATGATGTAGGATATCCTTCGATTTGATGCACCACTTCACCTGTTATTTTCCCTATAACGTTGTCCAATCCAGATGAATCCTCTAAGCGCAATATATATTTACCATTCTCATACTCTATACTGTACAATGGACTATCTAAATCAGCCTCAATTTCCCTATCTATACTTTTAGTGTTAATATCTGTTTCATTTCCATATCTATCTTCAAACGTTACTTTCTCCAATCCATTACTAGGCTTAATTGTTATTATTACATCATTTCCATTCTCGTTCACACTAATACCGCCTTCTTCTACTGACATTATACTATATGCTGACGTCTTATATAATTTTGTATCAATCTTTGCTATAACATTCTTTGGCATATCCGTTAATGTTATTGACTCCTCCCCTAACTTGACTGTCTTTATTCCTCGTTTATCTGACATTTTTACTTTGTATTTCCCTTGTCCATCACGTGCAAACTCTGACATTATTGGTCCTTCATTATCTATCTTTATGTCAATTATACTAGTTGTTCCATCGCCATATTCTATTACTATTTCTTTTGCTCCACCTATTGCTAATTCCTTGTTATAGCTTAATGGTAACCCCATAACAGAATCTTTATGCAAAACTCCTTGTCTATCTACATAAGATACACTAACAATTCCTCCCTTGCTTGGCTTGGTTGAAAATTCTATCAATGCCATTTCCTCAGCAATATTTTTTGCACAAGATTCTATCACTGTATCAAGCGCACCCTCTCTTATGTCTAATTCTTTATATTCCCCAAACATATCAACTATGCGTACTATATCTATACCTTTTGGAACTCTAAACTCTTGCTCTACCTCTGTTAGATTATCAATAATATCTACTTTATCGTCTTTATCCTCTCCATATCGTATTTCTTTAATCCCAGCTACATCCTCTAATGTTGCTCGAATACTTCCATCTTCAAGTAATATTGTATTCATTACCTTTGGAATACTCAAATCATCTTCTAACAAAATTTCTGTAGTTTTTACTATATTCCCATATTGATCTGCTGCACACACTAATTTCACTGCCGTTGTTCCCATTGGAGTATCCTCTAACACGCAATTTACTTGAGTAAGATTATTTACAGGTATTGTTTTATCTTCTACTCCCCCTAAACACACTATACTAGCTATATCTCTCTTAGACTCAAAATGTAATGCAATCCTATTTCCTTTCACCGCCGAACTTTTTACTCTAATATCCAAATTAGAAATATCTACTGTAACATCTCTTATACCTTCTTTTTTTGTGTATATTTCACTTATTCCTTCAGGAACTATATATATATCGCCACTAGTTTCAACAGCCACATCATCTCCATAATATATTTGTGTATTTGCTTTTATTAATACACGCCCCTGCCTATCATAATACATATTACTAAGTCTTGGTAAATCACTTAAACCAGTTACATTGATCGGCACTCCAAATCCATCTACAATAATAATTTCTCTTGCATTTGCCGGTATATTAACCCTAGTCTCAATATCATCCCCTAAATCCACTTCGTATACAACTTCACTCTCGTCCAATTTATATCGAAGTTTTCTAACTCCAGAATTATTCTCTACTCTTATCGACTTTATACCATCTAGACTAGATTCATATGCATTGTCAAAACTTGTGCCACTATATTGCTCTAACGTTACTACATTAGAACTTTTGTCTTGATAAACAATACGTACTCTCGTTGTTCCATTCTCCACCGAAATTGCTTGATCCAAATCTATTGGGTTCCCTGTTACAATTCCAATTTCTCTTGCTAAATCATTATAACAAATAAGTTTTATTACATCTCTTGCACCTACATCTATTCTAACCTTAGTTGTATCATCATTTACTCGTTTAACCATTTTAGATATACTTTCTTCTGGCACATCAATAGCTATAGTTTCGCCTCCTCCAATAGGTGTAAAGTATAACTTATTCACCTCTTTAGGCAATGTTATTGTACCATCGGGATTTCTATTGTCCACTACATTTTCTTCATACACTAAAACATCATTTCCTCGTACATCTATATAAGATATTTGTGTTCCTTCTGTTTCTACCGAGATATTTCCATTCTTATCCTTATATAAATTGTCAACAAATGGATAATTTGACAAAACTAATTCTTTTACATTTCCCAATCTA
The DNA here is from genome assembly GCA_017961515.1 of Clostridiales bacterium. NCBI lineage: Bacteria > Bacillati > Bacillota > Clostridia > Eubacteriales > Clostridiales bacterium. The sequence continues at coordinate 14,500 of JAGCXC010000036.1, forward strand.
TCATACACATATACTTGCGTCACACCTTTTGCTATGCCCACTGTAGCTTCATTGTCAAATACATCCCCAGAAGAATAAGTTTTTAATATTCGGTTGCTATTATCCATTATTTTAAATAACCCTGACTTATCAGACACTGTCATCTTTAACGCCATATATTCTCTTCTTACATTTCTTACTGTAGGCTCTGTTACATCTTGTGTAGGTATTACCTCTGTTACACTCTCATCTTGATACACTACCACAAGCTTACTTGCACCTCTTACATCAATTATATCATTAAACGTTGAGTCTTCCACTGCTATGCTATGTTTATTCCCTAATTGATCTATATACCATATTCTATTTATATCCTTTGTTACCCCAGTTATGTTTAGCACCGCCTTATTCCCATCTCCACTTACACTTGCACAAAATATATTAGCTACGATACTCATTTCACTTATATCTACATCAGAAACTGTCCCAAACCCATCTACAACTTTTACATCATACATATCAGATGTTATCTTTTGCGTTACCCTTGTACTTCCACCTAACTCCAAAACAGTTTCTATTCCGTACTCATCTTCATACAGCATATTATATATCCCAGCACTATCCTCTATTGTCACAAGCATATCACCATCTTCTAACCCAACTAAATTGCTTAGTTCAGATATAGCTGTGTCTGATACCAAATTCACACGCACTTTATTATTTGTATTAACATCTCCATACACTACTCCTATTTTACGAACATCATTACTTGGTAGCGAAATATTTTGATTAATATCCTGTGTTCCCACATTATATGCACTGTTTGCTATCTCCTCACCCTGGCTATCGTAGAATAGAATTTGTTTTATCGTTTCCCCTTCTCCAACTGATATATTAAGTGCTGCCAAACTAACATCCTCATTAACAGATGCTCTTCTTACTATTATACTTACACCACTTAAATCTACCTGTGCATCTTTTACTCCGTCACCATTTTTGCTATAAACTATGTCTATTCCATATGGTACAACTGTATTTTCAAGAAATACTGGGAGTGTGGCTATCGACTGCCCCACGTCATAATACAATTCATTTTTGTTCGTTGTAACACATACATCACCATCTGCATTCCTATATAGATTACCTATCATAGGAATATTATCAGATATACTTATCGAATTTTCTCCTCCCAATCCATCCCATACAACTACGTTTGATGCAAGTAGTGGTACCTCTACTCTAGCATCAACTACTCCCCCCAATTTTTGAGTATTATTTACATTCATGTATACGTATGTCACTTCTTCTATTCCTGCATTACTTGATATATCAATGTTTATTTCTTCGCCTGTGCCAGTAATATACATATTACTTACAACAAGTTCTCCTTTTGTTTCCACTTCCAATACGTTGTTGCCCCCATCTACATATGTCAAAATAACTTTCGCTATATTCCCACTTGACACTGTTGTAATCTTTTCATCAGTAGATGCTATTGTCAATATATTATCCTGTGCATCTTTTAATACAATATTTAAAATTTCCTTACTTACATCAACTACAACACTTTTCCCATCTGTACTAGTAGTTACCCTTCTTACTTGTGTCACATCACGCGGTATTGTCACCACTATATCATGATTACCATACACCAAATGAACTTCTTTCACACTAAGTGGCATCCTAGCCTTTCCACTATTCACCGCCACGCTGTATTCTGTTCCCGCATCTACGTAATATACTCGATCTACATTATTTACATCAATTGATATTTCTCCATTCCTTACATACATATTGCCCACGCTCATTAAATCTACTAACGCTATAACTTCAATATTACCCAATGTGTCTTCTACCGTGATACTAGATATAGGAGCTGGAATTCTCACAACTTTTGTTGTCTCTGGTGGATCAATTATTACTTTATCATGAACTCCTTCTCCATATTTTAATTCACATAATCCTGATGCATCAGATAATGTTATCACCACTTTATCATTTTCTATATACGCGTTACTCACCTTAGAACGTGGATCTTCTTTTAATGTAACCACATCATTAGGCCTTCCTTCTGATACGTCATACACCACTGTTACTTTTTTCTCTTCACCTAAATCATTTATAACTCCTGAATATTTATACACTCCATCAATCAATACTATCCCTTGTGTTATCTCTTGCCGTATACCACTAGTATCAACATACTCTATTTTGCTTATCTCTTTAATACTACTTAAGTCTAACTTAGCCCTTTCTCCACTTACTGTGCCAATATGTACTGTTAAACATGGTGATAATTCTGCCACTGAAACATCTTCAAATACATCATATACTAAAATTTTATCTATTCCCATATCCAATTCCAATAACGTCTCTGTTGGCCATCCTTCAATATCTATATAGTGTTCATCTCCTACCGAATCAAACCACTCTATTCTGGACACTCCTGCAGGATCCTCCAATGTTACTGATATTTTTTCCTCAGCTGTTATATATATATTGGATGCCAGTGGATTGCTATCATCTTGATCTAATTCTACCCTACATGTCCTTCCATTTTTATATATCAATTTAAATACTTTTGTGCCATTAGGTATATCTCTTACTCCTACTATAGACATTACATCCGATAAAATTTCCCTTGAACCTGTTATATCATCATTGATATCTAAATAATCAATCCCAGCTATTGGAGTACTACTACTTATATCCGTTAACATTCTCTTTTCATCCATTGAACGCATTGCTTTTGTTATTTGCGTTATTGTATTTAAATTGATTACCACATCTTGATCATCAGGATCTACTATATGTATCTCATCTATCCCACTCGGTATATTAAGCTCATATGTACCATCGTTTGGTTCGTTCAATAAAACTTGATTATCTCCATAATATACACTTTTTACATTTGCAATCGTAAATTTTATCTTGTCTCCCCTCTTTTTATACACATCCTTCAATTGTGCTATGTTTCCGATTATTACAGCTTCTTCATTACCAAACGTATCCTTTACTATAACATTTTCTGTATCATCTGGTACGTCTATTATAGTCTCATCTGAAGAACTACCCTCCAACATTATTGTACCCACAAGCTCACCATTTTTGTAATGTTCTACACTTGCTACACCTGTATCATCACTTACTGTTATTGATATTCTACCATCTCCTACACCTATTATATTATAAACTATAGGGCTTTCATAATCCCCTGTTAATTCTACTGTCTCATAATTACCTAATGCATTATATACTCTAATCTGGCTATACTTGGATGGCACAGTATAATATTGTATATTACGTGGATAATTATATTCAGTATAGTCTTTTATAACATAATTATCAGTTGCATTTTCTATCTTCCACAATCCCGACTCATTATCTTGTACCTCTAATATAAGCTGATTATTAGACCTTCGTCTTCTAACTAATGGTTTAGTTTCATCTTCAATTAAGTCTACTTTCTCATACGTCCCATTCTTATCATAAATATATACACAATCTATACTATTTGAACTTAGTGTAAACACCACTGTTTGACTATCTTGCACTAACTCTGCCACAGTATTCCCACCAATTGTTTCTGTTATTTTATCTAACCCTTGTCCTACATCATCCACTGTAATTATAGCATTAGTTCCCCATTTATATGCTCTTGTTATATTACAGGTATTTCTATATTCTTCACTAGCCTCTGCTGTCCCGTAATTATATACACCACCATAACCTTTATCTTCCCCTATCCCATAAGTATTAACTCCATTACCCTTTATGGCTATTATCATATCGTCACTTGCCACTACCACATTACTCCCAAGGTTCCCTGGTTTGATACTTGCAGTTTGGCTACTCGCTACACCTCCACCACCTATCCCAGCTCCACTTCCATATGATATCTCTCCATGGCCACCATAACCCCTTGTCAATCCTCCAGTTATATTAACCGAATTCATATTACCTCCAAAAATAGTGGCACTCTCAGCTTTGTTGGCTACTCCTCCGCCACCAACTCCAGCTCCTAAGCCCTTTGCTCTATATATAGCATATCCTCCTATCGCCTCTACATTGCCACCAGATACACTAAATGATCCCGTATTTCCTCCATTTATCGATGTAGCATACGTATTACAAATACCTCCACCACCTATTCCAGCTCCACTACCCTCTACCTCTCCGTTTACACTATCTCTTGATGTAGAATATCCGCCCTTTGCACTAACACTTGCATTGGATGATATTGTCACACTATTAACGCTTCTTCCTGATACACTCGCAACAGTAGTATTATACACTCCACCGCCGCCTATCCCAGCTCCACTCCCATATACATTAGCTGAATGGTATCCTCCTTGAGCTATCACACTAGCATTCGCCGATATATTTATGCTTCCCGCATTACTGCACGTTACTGATGTGCTAGCATTGGTTATACATACTCCATTTCCCCCTATTCCCGCTGCAGTACCATATGCATTATTGTCATTGATATTAGGACTACCATTTCCGTAAACATTCATTACTCCACTCCCGTTTGTCCCCATTATATTAAGGGTACTACCAGTTGGAACGTATATTCCAGCACATCTTATATCACTGCCATATGTATCGATTGTTCTACCTCCATATATATTGACACGACCTGTTCCAGTTAAATTAATTGTCAATGTAACTCCTGGCTCTATTTCTATTCCCGGATGTAAACTCAACGCATTTCCTATTGTTATATCCTCTGTATTATCAAATGTTATTGTACAATCACTAATAATCTTTAATCCACTTGGTTCACTCTCACTAAACGTTCTCTTACTAGATGGTGTATCTCTCCCTATCTCTTTTCTCATGTAAATCAAAATACTATTATCTACGGCGTCATACACGCGTATATTATCATATCCTAAAGGTACTATAAAATCTCTTGTTGCTGGAAATATTGGGCTATAATCTACCAATATCGCTCCATTAGAATCCTCTATTTTCCACACACCAGACTCATTATCTGTAAGCCGCACTTTATTGCCTACAAGTTTTTCTACAACTGGCGCATCTTCATCTAATGAAAATGTATTTACCAATAACTTATTATGTGATCTGTCATATACATTGAATGAATCTATTGTATTAGGTACAACACTAAAATTCGTTGTACATTCTGTGCCAGTTATATTTTTTATCAAGCTTCCCTCAGTTGCGGCAGACAAATCATGAATACCCACGTCTCCATCAGTTTTAGTTATCTTATCTAACCCTATCTCATCACTCACTGATATCTTAAATTTATCCCACGTACTATTTCTCCACGCTACACTTTCTAACTCTGGTAATATTAATTCTTGTGGTGGATATTCCGTATAATTTCCTACTGCGTCATATATCCTAAATCCCCCATACTTTTCTATCATACTCTCAAGCCATCTGTTAAATCTTTCATTCGCTATTCTATCATTTATAAGCTTATTTTTTTCTTCTTCTGTAAGATTTGCCATTTCCTCCTCTGTAAGAGTTATATCATAGTCTTCATCTATATAATCTTTCTCAAACAAATAATCGCCTTCAATATCAAAATTACCCGCAATATACTTGGATAAATCCACTATAATATAATTCCCCGCATGATTATATATGTACAACGTATTGGAAATTGTAGTAAATTCAACTTCATCATCCCTTCCACCTAGTGCACATAATAGATTCTCTCCATCTGTTATCTTCCACAAATTTATGTCTTCATCAAACACTTTTATCTTCACATTGCTTCCCATCTTCCTCGCTGATACTAAACAAGGTCTATCTGTAGTTAAACTAACTACTTCTGTATTACCTAGATCATCGTACACTACTGCACTATTTATATCATTAACACGAGGTGCCATAAATGTATCTCCACATGTGTAGTATGTTATATTGTTGTATAATACTTTACTTATTCCGCTACCATTGTCCTTTATTGCGAGTATAAAATTCCCTTCTTTATATTCTACATTTGTCACATCCGGCTTAAGCATAGTTTCATAATCAGCTAAATTAACCTGCGTATAATTGCCTGCATGATTATAAATATATATCTTGGTCACATCATTAGTTGGTAGTGTAAAATTTACTGTATCATTTCTTCCAGTTAAATATGCTATAGATGTCGAATTAGAAGATGGATTTAACGTAACCTTCCACAAATCTATTTCATTATCTATCACATTAAGTTTTATTGATGAATTGGACACCTTTTTCTCTAACGACACTATTTGGGGTACGCTGGTTGTCAATGCCATACTGGTTACATTATTTGCCTTATCATATACATATATCATCTCTGGTCCATTTATTTTGGGCCTTCTTATCGTACTTGAAGTTATAACTAATTTATCATTCATTCCACCAGAAGATATTACTGATGTACCATTGCTGTCCTCTATTTTCCATAACCCTGATCCAGGCCTTTGTTCACTATCTGGATCTGAAACTTGCACTATGTAATCACCCTGATCATATATAGGACTGGATATAATAGGTTGCATTTTATCCAATGTTATTTCTATGCTATTATTGGCGTTATCATAAACAGTTATGTACGCTACCCCTTCCATCTGCCTTGTTACAGTTACCGAACTTACATTATCCCCAAACTCCTCTTCTCCATTATCATCTACTACTTTCCACAGTTTAGAATTGTCGTCATGCACTTGTAATATATAACTTCCTGATTTGTATATCAACGAATCTATTATTGGTGCTTCATTATCTATAGGTATAACTTGAGCATTACCTACCGCATCGTATATTATAAGTTCATCACTTCCATCTCCTTCTTGCGTATAGTCGTACTCTCTCCTATAATTACTTGTCTCATACCGAGATAAATCTACCTCCAAGTAATTTCCAGCATGATTGTATATACGTATTATCTTTGAATCAGTAGATACATTAAACTCTTTTGTCTCACTCATAGGATTATCAGGAAACGTCCATAATACATTCTCTTCGTCATTTACAACTTGTACTATTTTCCACAACGACACTTCATTATCTGTAACCGTTAGCTTTACATGCGTTTCATCCTTGTGTTTATATATCTCATTTAAATATGGCTTACTTGTCTGTGATATAGTTATCTCAAGGCAATTACCCTTCCTATCATATATTTTTACTTCCTCTGGTTCTAGATTCTTCATACGGCGTTGCAAACCTGGTTCTATTATTTCATTTTGATAATTATTATTGCTATCTGTTATCACCCATATTCCAGATCCTGTACCTCCACTTGTATTCTCTCCTGGATCTGTTACTGTTATCATATAGTGCCCTTCATTATATCCTACTGTTGATTCTCCTGGCGCTGAATCATAGTCTACATAAGATATTATAGGCAACACAGTCTCTAGTGAATATGGCGATTTGATACCTGCCTTATCATACACAAATCCTCCTATTACATTCTTTGATGTTGTATCTTCCACCATACGTCCTCTATATACTCCATAACTTACTTTTTCTAGTACATCCCCATTATTATCCTCCACTTTCCATATGCCCGATCCCGTACCATCATCCTCTCCCGGATCCGATACCTCTATTGTATAATATTCGCCACTATATGTAATTGGCCCTACTATTG
>JAGCXC010000037.1 GCA_017961515.1 Clostridiales bacterium
CTATAAAAATACACATTCTAAATAAATAATAAAATACCATAAGGTTTATAATATTTTTTGGAAATTTTTTATTTAAATACCTTAATGTTTTTTTGTTAATAATTAATAGTTGATAAATTATATTTTATGATCTTATTGTGTTATTTAACAAACATGACTAGGCCAGCATTTTGATTCTTCAAAAAGTGGTTTAGTGTTACTAGGACCTCCAGGACTTATTACTTTATAACTATGTCCATATTCGGGTTTATACATAGGCTCACCATCACTAACAACTGCATGAAATCCATCACATAAAACTTCGAATTCTGTAGGAGGAGTAAATCCTTCTCCAACTGAAAGTGTTGCTTTTTGTTCTGTTCCTTCTCCATCTAAGAAATTATTTTCTCTTCTATTACATAAAGTATAATTAGGATTATCTAGAACCACTGCATTACACCAACTACAACCCTTTATTTCGGCTTCAGATTTAAATGATACACACCAAGCACTGCATAACATTCCAGAACCAGTAGAAATAATTAAACTATTTCCTTCAATTTTAACGTTTATATCATATTTAGGTGGTTTTGGTGGCCATGCTCTATCGAAATTTAAAGCTCCATCTTTGGTTCCAAGGCCAAAATGAACCAAAGCTGCAAGGCATAAAGTAAAACCAGCATTGTAATCAAGAGCAACTTCATTCATTTGATAATTTACTCTTGTATCAGTGTAAGAATCATCAGGGCCTGGACCTCCAGCTAAAGCCCCATATAAAGTAAAAATATCCCAAGTTGGTTTTGCATTCTTATCTTGACAATCAAATGTTCCAGAAGCCCCCCTGTGATGCACGGCTTTTGGGGAATTATCTTCTGCCCCTACTACATAATTAACTCCAGCTGGATTATCACCTAAAATATAATCCATTTGAGATTTTACAAAATCGATATATTCTTTACGTTTTGGATCACTTTCTTCAAGAATATTTGCAAACATTGCAACAACAGATGCAGCATTAGAAGCATATCTATTAGATGCCCATTGAGAAAGGTTTTTATCATACCATAAACCTCCTGGAGTTCTTGGTTGTTTTAATATAGTATCACAATATTTATAACAATTTTCAATATACTTTTCTTCTTTAGTAGTAATTGCTATTAAAGCATATACCCCAGGTCGTTTATCATCCCAGGATAAAGGGCCCGAAATTCCATAAAATCTTTTAGTGTCTTGCTCTCCATATTCAGCTTCTGCAATTTTATCAAACATTTCTCTATATTTTTCTTCTCCTGTAGCTCTTAATAACCATGCAGCTCCCCATACTAATTCATCCATATATCCACTATAGCTTGTATAAAACCCTTGAGCCTGTGGAACAGATTTTGAGTATTCATCTCTAAATTTATCAGCGAAATCATAAATCTCAATAGCATGCTTAAGACATGTCTGAGAATATGCTGAATCTACATCTTTGAATAAAATAGATGCAGCTGCTAAAGATGAAGCAGTTTCTGCAGCAACATCAGAACCTGGTTTATTTTCATCTATTTTGTAAGAAGGATAATCATAATTAATATATTCAGGAGGATACCAAAATCCATGATCAGTTTGACCATTCCCAACCTGAACATATAATTCATTTTTACCTGAGTGACATTTTATTAAATAATCTGTCCCCCATTTGACAGTATCTAACAAAATTTCATATTGTCCTGCCTTTTTATAACCTTCAGCAAAATCTATACCACTCCATGCAAGGAGAGTAATAGCTGAAGCTTGAGGAAAATTAAATTTAACGTTATCACCTGCATCATAATATCCTCCAGTTAAATCAATACCTACATCTTGTCCAGCATCAATCATGCTATCGTGTCTCCAATAAATTCTATTGGTTTTAGGAAGAGGACCTGAACGCTGGCATTCATAGAAAAGAAGAGAAAGTTCGATATGCCTTCCATAATCTTGAGATTTAGAAGAGACATTCAATGTAACAAGGCTTAATAA
>JAGCXC010000038.1 GCA_017961515.1 Clostridiales bacterium
CCAATGTTCCAGGTGTATATGGTGAAGTTGCGTATGCCTCAATCCTAAAAAAGGGCATAAAAAAAGAGCCAAGCAAGAGTAGTATTAATATAATTAATGCCTTATTGTTGCCCTTTAGGCATCGATACGCCCCCCCCCCTGTCGTTGTTTTGTTGCAGCAAAATTATATTTTATCATGTAAACATCTCTCCTTTCATTTATTGTAAAAGTTACATCGGATGCAATATTTTTTCCTTGAATTAATTAAATAAAGGAAAAAAGACATATACTTTAGTTAAAATTAAAAGCATTGAGCTTTACCATTTAGAGTTTTTGTGATATTATAACTTGGATTGGTGCATAAGTATCTTCTGTGTCTTATTTTGTAAATTAGATACTTATGTTTTTTGTAGGTGATTTATATTTTATGGAGGGGTTTTAGGTGAAGGATTTGTTAGTTCTGGGAATTGAATCAAGTTGTGATGAGACATCAGCTGCAGTTGTTTTAAATGGTAGAGAGATTTTGTCGAATGTGATTTCATCTCAGATAAAGATACATAAAAAATATGGAGGAGTAGTTCCGGAAATCGCGTCTAGAAAGCATATTGAGTCAATTGTACCTGTTGTATCTGATGCGCTAGCTAAGGCAAATAAAACTTTGGATGATATCGATGTTATAGGAGTAACAAAAGGTCCAGGTTTGGTGGGAGCATTATTAGTAGGAGTATCCTTTGCAAAGGCAGTAGCATTTTCAAAAAAGAAGCCGTTGGTGGGAGTAAATCACATACAGGGACATATTTGTGCAAATTTTCTTCAGCACCCAGATTTAGAGCCACCTTTTATTTGTTTAGTTGTGTCGGGTGGACATAGTCATATAGTTTATGTTAAAGATTATGTAACTTTTGAAATACTAGGACAGACAAGAGACGATGCGGCGGGAGAAGCTTTTGATAAAATTGCGCGTGCAGTTGGATTGGGATATCCAGGAGGTCCGCTTGTGGATAATATGGCTAAAAAGGGTGATGCTCATTCAATAGAGTTTCCTAGAGTATATTTTAAAGATAGAAGTTTCGATTTTAGTTTTAGTGGGCTAAAGACAGCTGTGCTAAATTATATTAACATTGCAAATCAAAAAAATGAAAGTATTAACATTTATGACGTCTGTGCAAGTTTTCAGCAGGCAGTTGTTGATGTGTTGGTTGAAAATACTTTACGTTGTGCAAAAAATAAAAAGTTATCAACAGTTGTATTGGCAGGGGGTGTTGCTGCTAATAATCAGTTACGTCAAAAAATGCAGGATGAATGTTGTAAAAATGGTTATAAATGTTATTATCCGTTAACTGTATTATGTACTGATAATGCGGCGATGATAGCCAGTGCAGCGTATTATGAGTATAGCAACAATAATTTGTCAGATATTACTTTAAATGCATATCCATCTTTAAAATTGGGGAAAAATTCTGTTAATGAATTTTGAATAATTTGTGTATAATGATTGTGAATAATGTGGATAACTTTATAATTTATTGATACAGGATTAATTTTCTTGTGAATATTTTTGGGGAATAATTGTTGCGATTTTTTGTGGATATATCTGTGGATAATGTGGATAATGTTAATAAATTAAGTAAAAATATGGAGAAAAAATTATGCAAAAGAATATAATTTTAATAGGTATGCCGAGTGTGGGAAAAACAACAGTAGGTAGAATGTTAGCTCAAAGTACCAATAAAAAGTTTGTGGATACAGATTATATATTAAAGACAAAAACCAAGTTAACACCGAGAGATATAGTAAAAATACATGGAGAAGAGTTTTTTTTAGAGTGTCAACAAAACATTTTAACAAAGGAGGATTTTTTTAATTCGGTTATTTCAACTGGTGGTAGTGTTGTGTACAGTGATTTTTTGATGCTTAAATTTAAGAGTATTGGATTTATTGTTTATTTAAAGGATTCTCTAAGTGAGTTAAAAAGTAGGATAGAAGAGAATAGACGAATAATTGGTAGCCATAATTTTAGTTTTGATGAATTATACATACAAAGGGACGAGTTATACACAAAATATGCAGATATAATGATTGATTGTACAAATAGAAAACCAGAGGATATATTAAAAAAAATAGAAGAGGAGGTGCTACAAAGTGAGTAATACGTTTGGAAAGATATTTAGGGTTACGACTGCAGGAGAGAGTTATGCGGGATTTTTTCAAAAAAAAGAGGGTAATTTACCAGGAGGATTAATCACAATAATAGATGGGGTACCATCAGGATTAAAAATAACTGAAGATATGATAAATTCGGAATTAGAAAAAAGAAAGACTGATACGTCATTTGTGACGACAACACGAAGAGAAAAGGATGAAGCCATAATATTTTCTGGAGTGATGAAAGATAATATTACAACAGGTGCACCATTAGGAATTTTGGTAGTGAATAAAGATATAGAGGAAAAACAGGCTAAGTATCACATAGAAAATAAAGATATTATAAGACCTGGTCATGCAAACTATACATATTACCAAAAATATGGAGAGCATATGGATTATTTAGGAGGAGGGAGAGCATCGGGAAGAGAGACCGTGTCTAGAGTGGTTGCAGGAGCTGTTGCAAAAGAAATCTTGGATAAAGTAGGTATAGACGTTATTGCATATACTATTGAATCGCATGGAATAAAAGCAAAAGATATATCATATCAGGAGGCTAAAAGAAATTATAGGAAGAATATAATAAATTGTCCTGATTTTGACAAAGCTAGAGAGATGATAGAAGATTTGAGGGAAGTTATCCAAAATAACAATTCATGTGGTGGAGTAGTAGAAATAATAGTAAAAGGTGCAATGGCAGGTTTAGGAGAACCTGTGTTTGATAAAATGGATGCAGCATTGGCTCATGCACTAATGTCGATAGGAGGAATTAAAGGAGTGGAGTTTGGTGCAGGGTTTAAACATGCGAGTATGTTAGCTACAGAGGCTAATGATATTCCAGTTATCGATGATAAAGGCAGAATATCCTTTAAAACAAATAATGCAGGAGGTATATTAGGAGGGTTAACTAATGGAGAAGAGATAAGAATAAGAGTGGCGGTAAAGCCAACTCCAACAATACCGCTGGTGCAAGATACAGTGGATATGAAAAGTTTAGAGCAAAAAAAAGTTATTTTTAATACTAAAAATGATGTATCTATATGTGCAAGAATATATCCGGTGTGTGAGTCTATGGTAAGAATTGTAATGGTGGACTCGATACTACAAAATAGGGCAGTACAAAATTTTTTTTGAAGTAAGTTATAGAAGCGCTAAACTTTTGAGGAATGGAAAAGTACAACTTAAAATTATAAAAATCTTAAGTATGATAGAATATTAAGTTGATTGTTTTTACTCGTATCTGGCGCGCAAGGTAAAAAATCTTTGTTTCCCAGAGATTGCATAAAAACGCAACCTCTGGATAAAATTAGCAGCAGCCACAATTTGAATCGCCTAAGTTCCAGTTATTACAGAAAAGTAGAAGGAATATCAAAAGGAAAAATAATATACTACAATCATCTCCCCAAAGAGAACCTGAACAACAAGCTCTATCCATAGAAAAACCCCCTTAAACTAAGTCATATATTATGATATGTAGCAAAAAAGAAAAATGTTAATTGCATTTTAATATTGACTAAAGCCAGTAGCAATAAACAAGGAAGAAGGATTTTTTGATTCAAGTGTTGTATATATTACCTAGGTAGTTTTAATAGGGTGTTTTCTGTGAGAATTTAGGGGAGGTGTTTATTATGGCTCTAGATATGAGTAAGTTAAAATCATTAATAGGAAAAAATGGATTAGAAGATGAAAAGCGTAAATTAAAGGGAAAAGCAGATAGATTTGAAGATTCATTTAAGGGAGAGTACGGGTATAGTAGAATTAGAAAGTGGACGGGAGAGTTTAGAAAAGAAATAAGAGAGGCAAAAAGCAAAAAAAAGTTAAAAGAGTTAGAGATTAAATTAGAAGATAAATTGATGGATGAAAGATCTAAAGAGGCAAAGATGACAATAAAGGCTAGTGGAATAAAGAAAGATATAAGCCAAATAAGTGATTTGTCACGTAGTAATGAAACGTTAGTAGGAAATTCATTGTCAGAGACAGGTGAAACAATTAGCATTAATAGTAGGTCAAATAGAAGTTCAATTAGTGACATAACCTATACATCAAGCAATAAAAATTTGAATAAAAATGCAAAAAAAAGTGAAAAAGATATAGACATGTAAAAGAAAAACAAGAGTTTTGAGAATATATAAGAGTATGTTAAAATATGAAAAGTGTTTCTGGTAGATGCATAGAGAAGTCTTGTCACCATATGAAGAGAAAAAAAGAATAATATTGTTGACAGAATATAAAAAATGTTATAAAATAAAAATCTGAGGGTGTGTTTTGACAATTATATTGGTAATACTAAAGAAGAAATGACAACCTAAGAAAATATTTTTGAGAATATACACCCGTTTGTTATCAAGCATACAATCAGAAAAAATACTCAAACAAAAGTACTACAAAGTATACTACCAAAATAATTAATTAGTGTCAATACATGATTTGTGTACTACTACCAACACTAATTGAAGCGTTAATGCCTGAAATTGAGTACCATTGGGTGATATAAAAAATAAAAAATATATAAAAAAAATTTTTAATTTGACGATTGTATATTTGAAAGTGCAAAAAAATAAACAACAAGGTAGGTGAACCGCGAGATGAAGATCACAGACGTTAGGATTAGACTTATAGACCATGATGGAAGAGTAAGAGCTGTAGCTTCAATAACAATTGAAGATGAGTTTGTAGTACATGATATAAAGATCATAGAAGGAACCAATGGTCTATTCATTGCTATGCCAAGCAGAAAAGGCCAAAATGGTGAGTTCAGAGATATAGCTCATCCAATATCTGCTGAGACAAGAAGCAAGATACAAGATGCAATACTTGAGGCTTACAATAAAGAAGTAGAAGCTAGAAAGTAATTTGCTGATTGTACAAAATTTTTGGATGTGACACTTTCCTTTTCCAAAAGAGAGTGTCATTTTTTGTTTTCCAAATTAATATAAATATACAAAATGTTTAAGCAAAGGGGAAGAATGCTAATGAATAGAGCGCTTAACTATTGTATGTTTCAGGAGGAAGACAAAGGATTTAATATATATGGCGATATAAGTGGATATGTAAAGATATTAGTTAACAAGCCAAGATTTAGAATAAATGTTACGGTGTTTAATATAAATAGCAATTTTAGTTATCAGGTCTATATAATGAAAAGTATTAATGGTGGGCTCGAGCATATTAATATGGGCAATCTTTTGTTAAAAAGAAATATGGGGACATTAGAATATGAGTTTTTGAGTCCGGATAAAGATATATTAAATTTTGATGTTATTGCAGTGGTTAGTTTGGTTAATGATGGAGCCGATACAAAAATTCTTGCTCCAGCTGTTGCATATAAAAATGAAAAAATTTTGTGGAGAGATAAATTATTAGAGTCAATGAAAAAGAATATGCTGTACGCTTGTAGTAAAGGATGTCCACTAATGTGCAATACAAAAATAATGATGACACCTAATTTCCCAAAAAACCAAATTCCTTTCAGTAAAGAAATTTTCAAGAGACAAGTTGATATAAATTTTAGAAAGTGTAATCCATTTTTAAACAAGAGAAAAGATTATATGTGGTGGAGCGTTACTGATGTGAACAAGCTATATTATTTTTTGAAATTATTTGGCATAGATATACGTGATAAAATATCGGCTGATAGTGATAATATGATTTTGGGTATATATGAAGATAGAAGTAAAATTTATATTGTGTTAGGTTTTCTTACAGATGATGTCTCGGATAAAAGATATGATAAAATTGCAAAAGTAGCTGATTTGAATGTTAGATATGGGTTAATTTTTATTAATCCATATATTGCATAAATGATGGAAAAGTGATAAAATATCTTCTCGACAGGGTTAAGAGGGAAGAATGAGTATGTTAAAAAATTTTTTGAAAATGTTTTATCCAAGTAGATGCATATTTTGTGATAAATTAATTGGATTTGATGAAGAGTTTATGGTATGTGATATATGCTATAAAAAATTGACGTTTTTAGATCATCAAGTTGATAGGACTGAGTATTGTGATGAAGTAAGAGGAGTGTTTGTTTATGATGATATGATAAAGCATGTTATACAAAAGTTTAAGTATTATCACAAAGCATATTTATATAAAGTATTTGCAAAGCTTATGGTTTGTAGTTTAAGAGATTATATTTCGGGAGATGTAATAGTAAGTGTTCCTTTGCATAAAGGTAGAGAGGCACAAAGAGGATATAATCAATCGGGCCTTTTGGCCAAAGAGATATCTCGAATTACTAACATAAGGTACCAGGATGTATTAACAAGGCAAAAGAATACAGGAGCACTTGCGTTGTGTGATAAAGAGCAAAGAAGTCTTTATATAAAAGGAGCGTTTAAGGCAAGAGATAGTAAATCGATTGCGCAAAACAAAGTTATTATAATAGATGATGTTTTTACAACAGGAGCTACAATAAATGAATGTAGTAAGGTGTTAAAAGAGAACAAAGCGGCTAGGGTGGAGGCTTTTGTTATAGCAAAGACTATACTTTAATATGGTAAGTGTCGATATACACTTTAAAGTGATTATGACACAAATACATAATAATTAATATATAGAGAGGTTTAGGAATATGTGTGAAAAGGATTATTTTGATGATATAGATTGTATAAATGTGTCGGAAGTGGAGCGTGCAAAAGAGATAGTTGCAAGAGCACCGGATGTACGTGAGGATAAGATAAAAGAGGTTAAAGAAAAATATTCTGATCCCAATTATGCACCGGATGAGGCAATCATTGCGGATCGTATAATAGAGGATTTGGAAATTATAGGGGAAATTAAAAATGGGAACAGCAAAAAAAAATTGTAATTTGCAATAAATATGTGATATAATAGCAGAAATACGGGAAATATTGACCGGGAGAGAGTAGAAAGTGTTGGAGGGAATGGAGAGAATGGAACATAGTATAGAGAGGGTACTTTTATCTGAGGAGCAAATTCAAAAAAGAATAGGAGAGTTGGCAGATCAGATAAATGAAGACTACAAGGGAAAAAGCATAGTAATGATAGGAATATTAAGAGGGGCTGTGATGTTTTTCACGGACTTGGCTAAGAAAATAACAGTGCCAGTTAAGATGGATTTTATGGCTGTGTCAAGCTATTCAGGAGGAACAAGAACATCTGGAGTGGTGAGATTAGTACACGATTTAGCAGAGAATATCGAGGGGAAAGATGTACTTATTGTTGAGGATATAGTTGATTCAGGATTGACATTGAGTTATCTGGTAAATAATTTGACACTAAGAAAGCCTAATAGTATAAAAATATGTTGCCTATTAGACAAGCCATATCAAAGGACAAGGAATATACATACAGATTATGTTGGTTTTGAAATAGCGAATGAGTTTGTTATAGGATATGGTTTAGATTATAAGGAGTACTATAGGAATCTACCGTATGTTGGTGTATTAAAGGTGGATTAGGAGTGGGTCCAGTTTTAGGCTCAAGGTGAGGCTGGCCTTTGTTTGCGGCTATAGAGAAAAGGTGGAATCAAACGGAAGTGATGGCTTTGTATGGCATCACTTCCGTTTGTGATAGGACCAAAGCAATTATAGCTTTAGGGGATGCAGGTAGTGTTATCTTGCAAATACGTGTTTACCTATTTGCGTTACTATTTCGCGGCTCCAAATCCATTTACTTGTTGCTGTATGAGGGTTCCAGTAGTAAAGACAGCCATTGGTTGGATCCCATCCGTTTAGTGCATCTTTTGCTGCCTTTATTGAATCATTATCTGGTGTTAGGTTTATTTGGCCATCGGATACGGCATCAAATGCGCCAGATTGATAGATTACACCTGCGATTGTTTTGGGAAAGTTGCTATTGGATACCCTGTTTAAAACAACGGCAGCTACGGCTACCATGCCTTTGTAGGATTCACCACGTGCTTCTCCGTGTATTAAGCGAGATAGGAGTCTTACGTTATTATTGTAAGTATTATTTTGTGAAGAACCGGATGATGGTAAGGCTAAAGCGGATAGTGTTTGTGGCCCAGCGATTCCATCCACATCAAGATTGTTACGTGACTGAAAAAGCTTTACTGCACCAAATGTTATATCACCATATATCCCATCAATATCACCTGAATAATAGCCCCACTGGCGTAACTTTTTTTGTATATTTACCACTTCATCACCTCGAGATCCGTAATATGACAGGGTGGGTTTTATCCCAAAATTTAAAGTAGACTGTTGACTATTACAAAAAAATTGTACTACCATTAATAAAAATAATACCAGCATACAAGATAAAAATAAAATAGATTTATTTATTCTCAAAAAAAATCACACCTTCCACGCAAATTGATACCTGTTAGTATGCACAAATCTTGCATTAACTATACACTTTACGGGTGAAAGAATATGCGGCAATTTCATTAAGACAATTAATTTTATATAAGGGGCATTGATTGGTACATTGTAAGAAGTGAAATATTTCATGATATAACAGTAGATCAATGCAATGATTATGATTGAAATTACTAGGTGCCGATGGTACAAAATATTTGTCAATCATGTTGGGGTATAGAATTATGCTGTTATTTGATGCGTCAAAACTACTAAATAAAATTTTATTCAATATTGGCACAATATCTTTTGTAATGATTTTTATGTCGTGGCTTGCTATGAATTCTCTTGATGTAACGTGTGGGAAATTTAATGCACATAACATTCCCATATTCCAAGAGAGATTTCCTAAATTGAAAATATTTTTTTTGTTAACCCTTCTACATTGTGGATTTATATTAAACTCATTTTGTATCACATGAGTTTTAGGAAGAAAGAATGACAGTTGCATAAATTATTCCCCTTCCTTATTCTATAAGCACAGCTACATCAAACGCTGTCTTTAGATCAATTTCTGATTTTAAAAATTTCAATATGTCATCTATAGTAGTAAAAGAAGAAAGATCAATAAGCTTTGTTGGTGTAACTATCATACAAGGAGGTACTAGTATGCCAGCATCAGAGCAGATAGAATTTTCTTCAAGAAGTTTTTTTAATGTATTAAAAATTATTGTGTTTGATATTATACTAAAACATCGTACGCGTTTGTCAAAACATATTATTCCGCTATTATCTACAATTACGTGATGTGTTACACTATTATTTATTAGCCCCCATAAAATTTTCTTTTTGATATTTGTTTTAAAAACAAAGTATTTACCAATATCACCCAAATGATAAATATCGGATTTGTCACATAAAGTGTAGAAAGATATAATTTCTTTTTGGTCAATTGATGTATTAGTGAAAGAAGACGAATCTATTGTGCTAGTTGCAATGGCGCGAAGAATATTTTGCATGCGATCAAATTCCACTAAAATCTCAATTGAGGATTTATCAGAAATGGATTTTGATAATTTATCAAAGACAGCAAGTTTTATGCTTTCAATATCTTTATGAGATGGATTAAAAACATTGCGTTCCATAACTTCCATGACAACAGACATACAAATACCAATGGACGCAATAACAGGAGCGTTTTTACATATTGCGGATTTGGAATTTATTCTTGAGGCAATTATAGATATAAGCGGATTACAGGCGCCACCACCGCCAAACAATATAGGATTATTTAGCTTATATGTTTTGGCTAATTGATTTATTATATTGGTATACTTTTGTATGACAATATCAAGTACTTTGTTCGCAATAACATCTATTGATGTTTTAAAATACTGGGCTAGAAGTTCTACTGAGAGCCTTGCTGATTCTTGGCTTCCGAAACAATAAGAATTCTTAGGAACTAAACCCAATGCATTTAGAATACATGTTAGCGTTATAGAAAATATTTCGCCGCGGGAATTTTTTATTGCTGCGTAACGACAATTATCAGATTCAATAAAGAAAATAGAGGAATTGGCTAGATTAGAAGGTTCAGCAAAGCAAGAATATTTTAAACCGAGTATATGGGAGCTTCTTGGTCCCACATCTAATGTTTTGCCAAAGACACGAATTAAACTTCCCCCAGCAATTGCAATTGTGTTTATATCTAACGAATTAAGATATAATTTATGGCCACCAATTGTAGGCTTAGTTAGCACAACTTTACCATCTTTGATTATGGATATGTCGGTGCTAGTTCCACCCACTTCAAGAAAAATACCACTAGATATTTTTTCGTAAATGAGAGCACCATAAACTCCAGCAGCAGGACCGGATAATATAGTTAAAAATGGACGCTTTTTTATTTCGTCTATAGGCATTACTCCGCCGTCACAGCGCATAATCATGACAGGTGCAGTGATGCCCATTGATCTAATTGATTTCTTGATTAGTTCAAATGTAGACATCATTTTAGGTAATATGGATGCATTTATTATGGCGGTATTGGTACGTATTTTTATGCTATATAATCCGGAAATTTCGTAAGTTGCAGTTGCATAAATGTTGTGTTTAGAAGCTAAGTCCAACACTTTTTGCTCGAGTGTGTTATCATCTGGACTAAAAGGGCAAGAGGCAACTATGGAATTAATTTTGTCTAGAGTTATTTGATGAAAAATATCTTCCAAGTTAGAATCAAAATTAGTATCGTTATTGATGTGGTACGTCTTAATGTGAATGTATTTGTTGTTTCCAAGTGGTATATCGGAAAAATTTATTATGTGATTTCCAATTAAAATTACACCTACATCACATACATCGCCTTCTAATATGGCATTAGTTGCCTGAGTAGTTCCGGCTGCAATAAAAGAAATGTCAGATACATTAACATTGGAATTAGATATTATGCGAGATAGTGCATCAATGATGCCCAAAGCAACTCCATCCTTGGAGCCGTAAGTAGTGAAAACTTTCGTAAACTCCAGCAACTCAAAGGTGTCGTTATCTATTGCAACAGCGTCTGTAAAAGTTCCGCCAACATCTACTCCAATGCGAATAGTCATAATAATTCTCCCTTACACAAAGAGTATGCTCATTATAATCAAATTTATAAGCACTTGTAACAAGCAGTACGGTAGAGATCTTTTTAGTATGCGTGATGTATCAATACCAGTGAAATTGGCTACCCATACGTTATGCGTGTTAGTAGGATCACAAATACCCTGTATTGCTCCAACAGACATAATGGCACCAAGGATGGCCAATGGATTTAGTATATTTGTCATAAGCATTAAACTAACTACCCCACTACCTAAACCGAACAAATTAAGTGGTCCTCTAAATAATGCAAAAGGAGCACATAGTAAAAAGATTAGTACATATGTAATTTTGTTAGTTGGCACAAGAGCAATGATAATTGGTGATACAATACTAGATACTTGCTCGTTTGTAACAGTCTGCAAAAGAATACCAATACTAATCATTAATGCAATTGCAGGACTTGAGTCACATATGCCGTCAAAAAATGATTTAGTGAATAAGTCTAATACCTTTTTAGGATATGTTGTGATTATGCCGTAGAGTGTACCAATCAACAAGCTACTAATGATATTTATGTTAGAACCAAACAAAAGAGGCCAAATAAAAGTTAGAAGGATTGGTAAAATTGGTGTTAGTAGTGCATAAAATCTAATTTTTTTGTTGGAATAATCACTTTGTACGCTACAGTGAAAAATGTTTGTTGAAGATTTTACGTTAAGTAGCGTGTATACAATTATCATTATACTATTGACAACACTTAGTATGAATGCACAATTTCTTACATAAGTTACGTTTATGTTTAGAATTTGGCTGTAGAATGTATAGTTTGATAAATTAAATAATCCACCTAGATTAAGTCCCATTATCAAAAGTATTGACGATACAACTGGACTAATACCAACAGATATCATAATAGGTATTGTAATTGTACCAACCATTATTACAGCACCAAGGCCGCTAACCGATGTAAACACCAGTGCAGTAGCAAAAGTTAGGAATAATGCTACAATAATTGGATTGTCTCCACCAAATTCGGCAACGTATCGTATGATGCTTGAAGATATACCTGTTTTATTGATAACTTGTGCAAACATTGCACTAAACATTGTAGTGATGATTGCTGCATACAAACGAAAACTACCTTGACCAATTATATCATTTAGAATGTCATTTCCAGATACACCAGCAGCTATAGCGATAAGTATAGCCATAAATGGAAGCGCTACAAGAGTAGGTAGTTTTTTAGATATCATAAGTATCACAAATAGTATGAATATAGCAATGACTAAAAAGGATATCAAGTAACATCACCTCGTGTAAATATAATTACTAACACAAATAATTATACCATTTATCACAAAAAATGACAAGAATAATTTTATAATATTTTAAGCCGAAAGTGCCGATACACATGGACAGTCAGTATATTTTGAAAAGGGGGTTCGTTTATGTCATTAGATATTGAAATGAGTATAACAAAGGAGAAAGAAAAAACAATTGATCTAGACTTGCCTGTGGAGGATAAGAGCATAAACGAACTTATTGATGAGTTAAATATTCTTAGTGAAGATTTGTTTAAAAATGTATTAAATAAAAAATGGGTTACTAAAGGGGATTTTAGTAGCATAAATAATTTGTTTGAACCACTGAATAAATTAGGAGAAGAAACATTTGATAATGTTTTAAGTAAATATGATCCAGAAGAAGTATTGCAAAAGAGAGTAAAAGAGCAAGGATACAAAGTATCTAGTTTACATACAGAGAATTTAAAGCCTAAATTGGAAAAAGAAATTGAAGTACAAAAAGAAAAGGAAGTAGAGTTAGGAGAAGATACTTTTAATGAAAATAAGCCTAGTATTGATGTAGATGAAAAAGAGATACTGCCTATTAAAAAAGAATATCAAGAGCAAGATATAGAACGAGAAAAAGAGGTTTTAAAGGATAAAAATGTAAGACCCAATACTGGTTACAGGACAAGAGAGATATTTAACAAAATTATTAATGGATTAAAAGGCGAAGATGGAATTTGGGGAAGAACTAAGAAGACTGTAACAGCAGTGAGGGATAAATTTAATAACATTAGAAAAAAAGATGTAGAGATAGAAGATTTATTGGAGGATTTAGTTAAGCAGGTTGATAATATGGAGCCTAAGGGTGTAGTTGGGAAAATGATTAGGGTGGTACAGAATTTTATTGCCAATATAGCAATTTCAATTAGGGAAGAAAAAGAGTTAAATAAACCAATGGAAAAGTTGAATATATTAGATTATTTAGAAGAGGAAGAAGACATGATGGGTAAACCAATAGAAGAGGATGCAAGAGATGTACCAGATGAAAGGGAAACAGTAGCGATAGAAGAAGATGCAAGGGATAAGTCAGATGAAGAGTTACAAGAAGATCCAAAGATAACAAACGCAGATTTATCCGGAGATAAGCTTAATTTAGAACATCCGCTAGCTAAGAGGAAATTTACGACAGAGGAACGCATAAAAAAAATTGCGCGAGTTAAAGGATCACTGGATATATTGGTGATTATGTTGTTTTTGGAATATGTAGTTTGTTTGGTTATATGATTGAGATGAAAAAGGGTATGATAGCGGTAAATGACAAATTTCTTTCTTCCAATTTTTGTATAATATAAGCAAAAAAACGGAAGAGGGGTTTTGTGGCATGAGAGCACAAGCAATAGATATGCAAGATGACAAGAAATATCAAAGAGCTATACTAAGAAATATTGTAGACATCGTAGATAGAAGTCATTTGTTGGTAGTAGCACCAATAGCATTTCTTTTGGGGAAATCCACCATAATAAATGGAGGGATTCCTTTTGGCGCGGTTATGTTTTGTGGGATGTATTTTTTAAGGACGAGCAAAGTTGTTATGTTTCTTATGGTACTGGCAGGGCTACTTACAAAAGCACATAGCAAATATTTATACATAAATATGATAGCTATAATTGCATTCATGCTAATCAAAAAAATAATTTCCATAAAAGAAGAAAATGAATTGGGTAATGCGTTATTATGTACGCTGTGTATAGCATTAGGTGAGTATATTTTCTTTTACAGAGAAGGTATGCTTTTATATGATTTTGTGAAGATTTTATTTCATTTGGTGATTTCAATACCGCTCTATTATATCTGTAAAAATGCAGGGATGTACCTTGTACACAAAAATAAATATTTGGATATACGAAATGAAGAAATAATGAGTGTAGCGTCGGTATGTGCAATAGCCATACTTGGTGTTGGTACATTAAATATATTTGGACTAAAGGCAATCAATATTATAGTTACAGTGATAATATGTATGTTTAGCAATAAATTTGGGTTGACAATAGGGGCAACATTCGGGATGGTTTTGGGGATTGTTGTGAACATACATAGTGATAATAATTTAATGCTGGGAGGATTATATAGCTTTAGTGGAATGCTCGCAGGGACATTTAAAAGTTTGGGAAAGGTTGGTACGTGTCTAGGATTTTTTTTATCAAATTTTTTGTTAATGGTTTTTTCAAGTCGATTCAATCCAGCAGTGATAAACATACGAGAGATGATAGTAGGTATGACAATATTTATATTAGTTCCAGAAAAATTGATAGATTTTTTGATTGGTAAGAATCTAAAGGAAGAATTGATTTGTTGGAAAAGACGTAATTACAATTTTAGATTAAAGGAATTTACGGTTGGTAAGCTAAAAAAGTTTTCATTGGCATTTAAAGAGTTACAAAAGACTTTTTGCAAAATCTCAGAGTACGAATTTGTAGCCAATCAAAATGATATTTCTGTCTTGTTTGACAGAGTTGCGGATAGAGTATGTAAAAATTGTAGTTTGTGTGTGTATTGCTGGGAGAGAAGTTTCTATGAAACATATCAGGTTATGTATAAAATGGTTGAGATGCTAGAAAATAGAGGAAGAATAGAGATATCAGATATACCACAATTTTTTTTAGATAGGTGTGATAGAGTAGGTGAGTTTACGAGAGCGCTTAGCAATATTTACGAAATATTTAAGGTGGATGTTGTGTGGAAGAATAAAATAGCGGAGAGTAGAAAAGTGGTGTCACAGCAGCTAGGGGGGTTATCAAAGGTGATATTAGATTTGGCATCAGAAGTGGATGTTGATGTAAGATTTAATACATCATATGAAGAAATAATATTAGATCGATTTGGGAATATAGGTATACAATGCATAGATGCCATGGTATATCAAAATAAGTGGGGAAAATATGAGGTGGTAGTGACATTAAAAATGGATGATTATCAACGTATATCAAAAGGGGAATTAATTGATATAATAAATGATGCAATACAAATGGATATGGTTGTGGAAAAAGAGCATATTGAATCAGGGGATACTGGCGAGAATAAAAGCATAAAGCTAATAGAGAAGGATAAAATAACACTTATGACGGGATATGCTAAAGTGACGAGAGAAGGACAAAATGTGTCTGGCGACAGTTATTCATTGATAAATAGCAAAGACGGGAAATTTTATATTGTAATAAGCGATGGGATGGGAAGTGGTGAGATTGCTCAAAGGAATAGTGATGCTACAATAAATTTGTTTGAAAATTTTATAGAGTCAGGTTTTGATAAGGAGACAGCAATAAAAATTATAAATTCAATATTAGTGTTAAAGTCAAATGATGAATCGTTTAGTACGTTGGATATATCTTCGCTGGATACAAGCACGGGTGAGTGTGAATTTATAAAGTTTGGAGCTATGCCAACTTTCATAAAGTCAAAAGATGGAGTAAAGGAGATAAAGCATGCATCACTTCCAGCGGGTATATTAAGTAGTCTTGTGATAGAGCCGCAAAAAGAACAACTAAAAAAAGGTGATTATATCATAATGATAACTGATGGGGTGATTGATTCACTAAAGAAGTTAAAGGAGAAAAAACTTTTAGATATATTGACACATTTTGATAGAAAAGATCCCAAAGATATGGCAAAAGATATTTTGGGTGAAGCGTGTTGTGATGAAGCACCAATGGATGATATGTTGGTGGTAGTTGCTAAGGTTGGGTGAAATGTATAATTATAATTAGATAGAGAAAAGCTACCTTTATACTAAAAATGATAGGGGTGTTTTTGGATAACCATGGAAGACGAAAAAAGAATAATAAGGATACAAGACCTTAAGTCTAACTATATAGAAGAGATGATAGTAATATTAAAAAATAATTCGAGGAGAAAGAGTGAGAAAAATCCTTTTATTGTGCGTGAAGCAGAAAGGATATTAGATGATTATGTGTTGGGAACACTATCGAAATATTTGCATAAAAAACACAAAAGGTTTAGAATAGATTTGAATAGAATTTTAAATTATTTGTTGGTGCTAAGTGCGGTAGCTGTGTGCTATATGGTGGTATACATTTTAAGAAGGTAAGGGGAGTTAGATAGTGGATTTTAGTGAGGTCGTGGGACAAGAAAGTATAAAAAGAGCACTAACCGAGGCGGTGGATAGCAAAAGACTTAGTCATGCATATATTTTTGATGGGGAAAAAGGATTAGGAAAGAAAACAGTTGCAAAAATTTTTGCGAATAGAATTTTGTGCCAAAGTAACGAAAGTAAATGTAATTGTAATAGTTGTCAGATGATGAAAAAGGGTGTTCATCCAGATTTTTATGTTGTAGCACGTGATGGCAATAGTATTGGAGTGGATAATATACGAAAAATGCAAGCCCAGGTGATAATAAAGCCAATGTATGGAAAGTTTAAGGTATTTGTTGTGCAAGATGCGGATACAATGACGACTGATGCTCAAAATGCATTACTAAAGACTTTGGAAGAGCCACCAGAGCATGTTGTTATAATCCTTTGTAGCAATAATTATGGTATGCTTTTGGAGACGATAAAATCACGTGCGGTTAAGTATTCATTTAAGAGAAATAGTAATGATGAGTTAGAAGAATATATTAGTAAGTGTGGTTTGTTAGAGAAGGAGAATAAAAAATTTTTGATAAACTATGCTTGTGGAAATATAGGAAAGCTTATCAGTTTAATAGAAGATGAGGATTTAAGTGACTTGCGTGATGTTGTGATAGATTATGCATTAGGTGTGAAAAGAATGAGTAGATTAAAGTTACGCAGTGCAGTAGATTTTTTTAGTGAAAACAAAGATAGGGTAGAGTCGCTTCTTGATATAATCATGCTTGTGTATAGAGATATGATAATCATAAAGGAGACAGGAGATGATACCCTATTGACTAATTTAGATAAAAGAGATATTATGTTAGACAGAATAGATGAATTTGGGAATGATGAGTTGCTTAAAGATATTGATAATGTTGCTGAGACGATACGTTATATAAAGCAGAATGCTAATTTTAGTCTTTCAATAGAAGTTATGTTTTTAAAAATACAGGGGGAGTGTTAATGGTAGAGGTAGTAGGTGTTAGGTTCAAGGCAGTAGGAAAGATTTATTATTTTGCACCTAAGGACAAAAAAGTTAAGAATGGAGATAAGGTCATAGTAGAGACAACTCGAGGTTTGGAGTTTGGTGAAGTTGTTTTAACAGGACGTATGGTGGATGAGAGTACACTTGGTACACCGCTTAGTAATGTCGTTAGGGTTGCTACGGCAGAGGATATTGAAAAGAACAAACAGAACAAACAAAAGAGATTAGTTGCTTTTGAGTCATGTCTTAAAAAAATTAAAAAGCATAATTTGAAAATGAGATTAGTTGAAGTCGAGTATACGTTCGATGGTAGCAAGATACTGTTCTACTTTACTGCTGATGGGAGAATAGATTTTAGGGAGTTAGTAAAAGATTTGGCAGCGGAGTTTAAAGTAAGGATAGAGCTAAGACAGATAGGAATAAGAGATGAAGCCAAGATGATGGGAGGTATGGGTGTATGTGGTAGAGTCCTTTGTTGCAAAGAATATCTTGACGAATTTCAACCAGTATCAATAAGGATGGCAAAAGAGCAAGGATTGTCGCTTAATCCAACGAAGATATCGGGGAGATGTGGAAGACTTATGTGTTGCTTAAAGTATGAGCAAGAGGCATATGAAGACTTGAATTCGAGGGTGCCTAGAGTAGGAGCAATTGTAGACACGGAAGATGGACAAGGTGAAGTAATTTATGTTAGTCTATTAAAAGAAATAGTCAAGGTAAAACTGGAAGACAAGGATGATAATACACTTGAGGTAAGAGAATATCCAGTAAAGGACATAAAAGTAATAAAGAACGCTCGAAGTTCATATTATTTAAGTGATGAGGACATAGATATGGACGAGATAAAAGAGTTAGAGGATTAAGAGTTCTTGCAATAGGTAAGAAAAAAGATGGTGAAGTATGAAAGAAAAAGGAGATTATGCTGCAGATGCTGTAATTAGGCTTGTAACCACATGGAGTAGGCTTTATTGTGATGAAATGAAAAGATTACAGGGTGATATAATATCATGTATAGATAGGAAAAAGTGTGAGTGGAATACTTGGAAAGAAGAAAAAGTCCATGAGTATAAAGAAAAACGAGCTTGTATGCAGATAGAAGATAACGTGTCTAACAGTGTCAATGCGGATGATGATATTGTTGTAAGGTATGTGCAAAGGCCAAGTCGAGTGCGCGATAGTGAATTGCCTACATGTCAACTACCCACCACCTAAAGGTGGATGGGCTTGTAACTGCCCAATCGTACTAACGGCATATACCTCCGACCTTTTTTCTAATAGATTAGCATCTACTAGTGACGTTACATCGTAGGGTGATTGACAGCACCCTTTACAGCAAAGATTTACTCTGCCGTAACTGCACAAGTACTTGTTTATCTTCA
>JAGCXC010000039.1 GCA_017961515.1 Clostridiales bacterium
GATTCACAAAATGATAATTGGTAATAAAGAAATAAAAAATGTAGAAGCTCTTGCTATAACCATTACTGGCGCAAGACATAAAGATGGTGGCATCTGCGAAGATGCATCTTTACTTGTGTTAGATGAAAATATGGTGGTTATGGCTGTTGCAGATGGCCATGGAGACAGCAGATGTTTTAGAGCCAAAAAGGGAGCCGAACTAGCTTGTGAAGTTGCATGTTCAGCAAACAAGCAATTTTTATTAAGTAAACCAAATATAGATTTTAAATCTACAAAAGAGATAGATAAAGTCCTTAATCAGCTAAAAGCGAATATTATCTTTAAATGGATAGAAGCTGTTGAAAAAGACTTAAAAGAAAACAAATTAGAAGACAGAGAATTATCACTTTTATCCCAGGAAGATCAAGATAAATATAAGATAGATAAAACAGTTTCTAATCCAACATTAATATATGGCACAACCCTTCTTGCATATGGTGAAGTTAATAATTTCTGGTTCGGATTCCAAATTGGAGATGGAGATTTAGTAACTACAGATAAGAAGGGTGCATATGTTTTAGAAAAGGATCCAAAATGTATCTATAACAATACAACATCTCTTTGTGAGGCAGATGCCATGGATCATTTCTACCATTTATTCGGAAAGAAACCACCAAAGGCAGTATTCCTATGTACCGATGGTTTAAGAAATTCATTTGCAAAAGAGAGTTATTTTTTAAATATCATCAGACAAATGATGGAAGATATAAAAGAAAACGGACAAAATGCTAGAGAATCTATAACTAAGTTCTTTGAGGCATTAACAGAAGCAGGTTCTAGAGATGATATATCTTTAGCTGCAATATATCACAAGGATTAATATGAGTATTTATGATGCATTATATAGGTGTATAGAGGACAACCCAGAAATCTGTACTAACATAAAAAGGTTCAGGGCAACTCTTTTAGACCTATCTATGGATGACACTACGAGTGTAAATCTAATAGAACTAGCCATGAAGAACGGCTTGCATTATAAAATATCCAAAATTGCACGAAATAACCAAAGAGAAATCCAAAACATCATAACAGATTTTGCCAAATCATTTTCCATAAACAACCAAAGAATAGGTTGGCTCACTGAATTCTTCACAAATGTCTTTGCAGAAAGAGATTTAGTTGAAAAAGGAGAGAGGGGAACCAAGTTAAAGTTCACAAAGAAAGGCAATTTCTTGCTTTTAGATACACAAGATCTTCCTTCACCAGAGAAGAATTATATTCCATGTGGGGCAGGTAATAAGGATTTTGGATTTTTAGTCCAAGGAATTAAAGAAGAGAGCAATTGTGTGCATCCTTTTGCTAATATTTTTGCTATAACATTTGGTATTTTGCAAAGAAGTTTAAATATTTCACCATCTAATTTTATTAGAGAATACGAAATTAATAACAAAGCGGTTTTAAATTATAGCCTTGTTTATAGGCTAGAAATGATGATTTTGCTTCTTATAAAGAACAATTACATCAAAAATGATGAAATATCTATAAATTACGATGGAAACATCAACGATTTAAATGCAGCTATTGGAGATATCAATTATATAGCAGGAACAGTTGCCTCGCTTGTCAAGATGGATTACAAGCCACTTAAATATGTATTTAATAAAAAAGGATTAACCATCTCTCAAAAGGAAGGAGAGGGCGCTATATACTATAAAAATGTGACAAAGAGAGAAACAGAGTGTAGATATGTGTGGATTGAAAGAAATGTTATCTATAATATAGATAAAACAAATGAAAAGAGTCTCGATATCTTACTTAAAGAGATTTTCGACTTTGGTACATTCTTAACCGGACAAAAAGAATCATTAATAAAATTACTTAACGGCAGAGATAATA
>JAGCXC010000040.1 GCA_017961515.1 Clostridiales bacterium
CTGTAAAGGGTGCTGTCAATCACCCTACGATGTAACGTCACTAGTAGATGCTAATCTATTAGAAAAAAGGTCGGAGGTATATGCCGTTAGTACGACTGGGCAGTTACAAGCCCATCCACCTTTAGGTGGTGGGTAGTTGACAAATTAGATAAATTAGGTATAAAACCCTTGAGTTTTAAAAGCTTGAGGGTTTTATATTTTTTTTTTAAAAATTAATTGTAAAGGTTAAATTAGATGTGTAAATATTATTTTTTTTGACGATATAGAAGTAGGAAGAAAAGCTAATAAACTGTCTATAAAAAGGGTGAAAAATATGAGCAAAAATAAAAAAGCAGTGTCTATAAAAACTAAAATAATAAAGCCAATGATATTGGTATTATTTTTGCAGATAGTAATAATTTTGCTAACTGCATGTTTTGGTGATACAACAAGTGAGCTTAGGAGCAACTCATATAATTTATTAGTTAAAGATGGAGAGATAATAAAGTATACGGTGGAAGATATTTTTTCTAAGTATGTTATTAGCGATAAGGATTATCAAGCTATAAATTCAAAACTAAAATTACAAGAAATAAATGTTGATACAGTAGATAATGCAATAATAGCGGTAGGAGGGGATTTAGAGAATATTATAAAAGAAATGGATGTTGAGGGTGCATTTATTGTTTTGGATCAGAATTTAACTAGAAAAGATGAAGGGAAATTAGGAATATATTTAAATAAAGATTTAACAGCAAGTGTTGGTTCATTAAAAGCCTTAAAAGAATTAAATTTAAGAGCTAACAGTTCATGGAATGATTCTTTTAAGATAGATCAAAGTAAAAGTTCAGATTTTTATAATAAAATAGCTAATGTAGCAAAAATAGGAAGCGTATCAAACTATAGAGATTATGGTTATTGGGGTAAGCCAGTTAATAAAGGTGAAAATGGGGCTATATGTGTCACATATACATTGCCATTGGTAAGAGATAATGGTACGTTTTATGGAGTTATGGGAATAGAAATTTCTTCAGATATCATAAGAAAGATTTTTAATGAAAAGTATCAAGTTAACGGAACATGTTCATTTATAGCGTATGGAAAGGAAAACACAGTAGATGCAATTTCTTTAATTCCAGATGACTCCAATATGTACATTATAAATATATTAGATCATGTAAAAAACAGAGAAGATATTTATAAAGTACAGGGAGTACCTAATAGTGAAGGAGAAAGTAATGTAGTGTATTTGTCAGATTTAAAAATAGATTCAGTAGGGAAGTATATAAAAGGCGAGGATATAAGAGTTTTAACTACTACTACAGAAGAGAATTTATTAGTGATACAAGATAGGATTTTAAAGGACTTGGTTGTAGGAATGATGATTGCATTAGTATGTGGCATTATAATTTCTATATTCACAGCTTCATTTGTTGCAAGTCCAATAACAAGACTTGTTAACAATGTTAAAAGAATGAATCCAAGTAAAGAGATAAAACTTGAGAGAGTAGGAATAACGCAAGTGGATGCGTTGGCTATGTCTATAGAGAATTTAGGTAAGAACGTATTGGATAATGCGTCTAAGTTGTCACAAATTATAAATTTAGTTAATATGCCAATAGGTGCATTTGAGTACTATGATAATTCTAATATGGTTTATTGCACACAATCATTTTTTAGCGTTGTGGGGATGCCAGTTAGTGAAAGTGAAGACCTATTTATAAACATGGAGAAATTTAAAAAAGTTCTATCTGAGATAACAAAAGATAGACTTCAAAATGAAAAAAATGTTTATCGCATAGAACAAGATGGCAAAGAAGAGTATATACGGGTAAAGATGCTAATAAATAATCAAAAAACATTAGGAGTTGTTGTTAATGTTACAGATGACATACTAAAGAAGCAAAAGATAGAATATGAGAGAGATCATGATGTTTTAACAGGGCTTTTAAACAGGATAGCGTTTAAAAGGGAAGTTGCAAATTATATGGCGAATCAAAAAAATGAAAAAGTTGCAGCATTTTTGATGTGGGATTTGGATAGTTTAAAATATATGAATGATACGTTTGGACACGAATTAGGAGATAAATATATAAAAATGGCTGCGGATGCTATAAATAAATTTACTAAATATGGTGGTATAGCAGGAAGGATAGGAGGAGACGAATTTACTGCATTTGTGGGAGGATTTGAGACAAAAGACGAAATAAGACAAATTATAAATAAAGTAAAAAGAGATTTTGATGCAACAGAAATAGAGTTACCTAATGGAACTAAGAAAGCCATGAGTGCATCGATGGGAGTTGCATGGTACCCACAAGATAGTATAGATTATGAGGAATTATGTAAATATGCAGATTATGCAATGTATGAAGTTAAGAAGAGTACCAAAGGCGCTCTTAAAGAATTTGATATTAATACATTTAAATCTGATTATGATAAATATGAATAAATTAATAAAAAATAGGCAGACACTAAAGATTAAGAAAATCTTTGGTGTTTGCCCATTTTTTTGAAATTTTTTAAGATTTAGAAAGATATTTTGGGTTGCATTTTTAGTGCAGACATTATATAATAGCCCATAAGCAATGGAAAATTAAAGCAAATAAAGAAAAGCGTATATATATTAGAATATTTAGTAAACAAAATACTAGTATAATATACAAAAAATGAAAGGAGGGGAACAAATAATTTCTGGTAAGGAGGACGTTTAGGTTAGTCTTTGTACGGGTTATTTGTTTTTTTGTTATGAAAGAGTTTGTAAATGTTTTAAGAAGGTCAGATTTTTTTGAAATGTCGAGCATAGAATCTAATTTAAAGCTATTAGATCTGCATATAAGAAATGGAAGTATAAAACTAAATACTTTAAGTTCTGAAGGTTCAACTATATTACATAGGGCAGTATCTGCACAAAAGGAAGATGTGGTAGAGTACTTGGTGAATTTAAAAAAAGATAATGTGTATATGGTTGATGTGAATAAGGAAGATAAAAACAAGATGACTCCGCTACTTTTAGCAGTTTTTGGTGGTCACACAAAAATAGTAGATATTTTGCTAAAGAGAGAGGATATTTTGTTAATGACTGACGATGTGATGAGGGATCCGTTATATGCGGCTTGTTTGCAAAATGATGCAGAAATTATTAAAAAGCTATTATACACAAACAAAATAAATTTAAGAGATAGAGTCAAAAAAGGAAGGTTATTATTACATTTTGCACATGAAAGAAATAATATAGGTGCAATGGAAGAACTAATAAAATATGGTATAGATGTGAATGAAAAAGATAGTTTAGGTTATACAGTAGCTTATTATACGGCATTAAATCAAAAAGGGAAAATTAGAAATAGAATTTTAGAGTTATTAATGCAAGGAGATAAAAATTGTATAAATGTATCAAGTCCAGTGGGAAACACGTTATTACATTATGCTTGTAGTGAACAAGACTTAGAGTTAGTTAAATTTCTAGTTAATATCAAGAATTTAAAGATTAATATGACAAATGATAAAGGTTTAGCTCCAATACATTACGCATGTGGAAATCCTAAAATGGAGATAATTAAATTATTATTGGAGAGAAAGGATCTGGACTTAAACAAACGAACAGCAAAAGGAGTTACACCTTTACATGCTTTGGCGGCAAAAGGGACAAAAGAAATGGTAAGGCTTTTCCTTGATAAAGGAGTAGATGTGAATGCGGTTGATGTGGACGAAAAAACCCCTCTTCATTATACATATTTATACAATAACGTAGAGGTAATGAGAGAGTTGTTGAATGCAGAGAAGTTAGAGATAGACAAAGATAATATTCTAAATAAATGTATTATGTTTCATATGTGTGGAAGTAGCAACGTAGATTTGATAGATTTGATATTGAAAAAATCTGGATTTAGCGTTAGAATAAAAAAAGAAACGGGTGAAAGTCTTCTATGGGAAGCTTGCAATGAAGGAAATGAAGAAGTAGTTAAATTCTTACTTGGACGACCTGGGATGGGTAAGGATGACAAAAATTCTAAAAATTCAAAGGGATTTGCACCATTACATAGAGCATGTTTTAAAAGATACATCAATATAGTAAAATTACTATTATCAGATGATGAGGTGGATATAAATATAGCGGATGAAGATGGGTGGACACCTCTACATTATATGGTACAAGCTGGTTACACTGAAATTATAGAAGTACTTCTTAATGATCCAAGAGTAAATATAAACGCAAAAGATAATGAAAGACGTACCCCACTTAGTTATGCTTGCGATCGGAAGGATATTACCATAGTGGAAATATTATTGAAAAAAGGGGCGGATATTTTAGAACAAGATAATTTTAATATTGCACCTATACATATGGTTTTTACTATGAAGGATGATAAAATCAAGGAATTATTAAAAAATGCAGCACTAGAAGAAATAAAAAAGATTTGTAAAAATAATGATATAAGTAGGTTAGGGAATTTAATAAAAAAGTGTATGCCTATTTATGCAAATTTAGCAAAAGAAAGTATAAAAATTGCTTGTGATGAAGATAATGAATTGATCTTAAAATACTTGGTAGATATTGGGGTTAACATAAATCAGAGGTATGAGAATAAAGCAACATTAACATACTATGCGTGTTTGAGAGATAACGTAAATATAGTCTCTATGTTATTACATCACAATGTAGATATAATAGATGATAATTTGATTAAGTTTGTGAATAATCATAAGGAAAGAAAGACATCAGAACTTGTTATAAAGCATGCAACATCCAAGTTTTTAAAGGCATGTGAAAGTTGCGATGAATCAGTAGCTCTAGGGTTATTAGATTATGATATGGATTTAGTAATGCTAAAAGAAAAAGGGTTGAATATATTAGAAATAGCTAATGGAAGTTTAGAGATAGCCATGGCGTTAAAGCGTAAATTATCACATAGATTACCTATTGCATTAGGAAGAAAATCTACAGATGAAGCTTTGATATTAATGGAGATGGGTGTTGACTTTGACATGAGTGACGAAAATAATAAGACAGTATTGATGTATGCTGTAGAGAATGGGTATTTTAATTTTGCAAAGGAATTAATACGTTCAGGAGTTAATATTGATACTTGTGATGTAGATGGTAGAACTATATTAATGTATGCTAGTAAAAATAATAATTTAGAATTAGTAAATATGTTATTAGACAGGGGCTTGGAGATAGAAGATAAGGATAAAATTGGCAAAAATGCATTAATGTACGCCGTAGAAAGCGGTTCTTATAAAATCATATGGCATTTTGTAGATAAAGGAGCCGATACGATGGCAGAGGATAAAAATGGAAAGAGTATACTCATGTATGCACTAGAACATAAAATGTATGGTGCTGCTAAGTATTTGCTAGAAAAAGGAGTTTCTAGTTATTATGATGTAGAGGGTAGTACATTATTAATGTATGCAGCAAAGGGATCTAGTAGAGAATTAGTTGAGCGCATTATGTTTATGGGGTTTGACGTAAATTATGCTAATGCTAAGGGAGAGAATGCGTTATTGTGGGCATCTAGAGGAGGCAACAGAGATGCAGTAGAATTTTTATTAGAGAATGGAGCAAAAGTGGATTCGTTAGATAGAAAAGAGAGAAAGCAGCTTAAGAATCTTACGAAATTAGATAGGAAAATAACAATTATGATAGCGGTACAAGAGTATGATATAAATAAAATTGAGAGATATAAGCAATATATCAATGTTGCTCTAATTTATGCAATCAAGTATAGGTATGACGTAGTTGCCAGATATGTGGTATCTGATAGAAATGTCAATATGAGATATGAAAGGGACACATTGCTTACGTATACCATAAAGATTGGAAATGTACAAATGGCGAGTTATTTGATAAAGGAAAAAGCAGATGTTAATGCCAAAAGTGAAAACAAGCTTACAGCGTTAATGGCAGCAAGCTGGTTTGGATATACGGAATTGGTTGCAAAAATAATTGAAGCAGGCGCAGAGATTGAGGCTGTGGATAATAATGGAATGTCAGCTATCTGGTATGCTTTTTTAGGATCTTGCAATAGGCAAACGATAGACTATTTATTAGAGCGAGGAGCTAAATTATGTAGGACAAACAAGTATGGTAGAAACATGTTGATGCACGCATGTGAAGCTAGGTTGGAAGGCGTAGTAAGAGAATTAATATCGAGAGGCATTAGTGTTAATTTTACTGTTAATAAAAAAGAGACGCCATTGGAGTGTGCGTTGGCAAACAAACATTATGATATAGCTGAAATGCTTATTTTAAATGATGCAAATATTGATGTAGTAAAAAATAGTTTTCAGACTATAATGGGTATGAGTTATATTTTAAGGGCGCATTTTGAGATTAATAGGATAAGATTTAAAAATAATGACAGAACATTTTTAGAGTATATAATAAGCAAGAAATCGCGTGTGTTAAAAGATTTAATTAATGAATCTATGAATGATAAAGATGAAAATGGCAAAACGACTCTTATGTATCTTTGTGAATATGGTAGTGATGTTGCAAGACTATTTATAGATAATGATATCGGTATAAATGACAGAGATACTAGCGGAGTTACACCATTGGCTTACGCAATGAAAGGAGGAAACAAAAATTTAGTAAGAGCATTAATTTGGGCTGGTGCAGATTTAAGTGCGGTTGATGGTAAGGGAAAGACTATTTTGATGTATGCAATAGAGTTAAAGCAAGATAATGTGTTAATGTATAGAGGATTAAGTGCTAAGGGAGAAGACGACGAAGGAAATACTGCACTGATTTATGCTATTAATTCAGGGAATAAGGAAATAGTAGAGGAATTATTGCTAAGAGAGGCAGATATAAATTTTTTAAATAAAAATGATAAGACTGCACTTATGGTGGCGATAGAGGCAGGTAGATATAACATAGCAAAAGTTTTGATAAATTATCGTTTAACTGATGTTAATATATATAATGAAAAAGGGGAAACTGCCTTGTCGTACGCGGCAAAAGCAAAATCAATAAACATTATAAGAGAACTTTTATTAAAGGGAGCGGTTATGCCAAAAGATGGGGATACAATATTATTTATGAAAGAACTAGTCCAAAAAGATAGTGAACTTCGTGAATTGATGAAGAAGAATATATTAAAACAAAGAAGATTAAATGAGTACGCAGGCACACCTAATATTCCAAGATCAGGCAGAATTAGTTTAAATATTCTAAGAGCAGACAAAGTAAATTCAAGTGAAAAGAAGTTTGTAAATTGATTAAAGGAAATTATAAAATTAGATCTAGGCGATTTAAATTTTGCCTAGATCTTTTTTAGTGTATTAGATTTGAGAGTGATTTAGCGCAGTATTGCTGTTATGCATAAACAAATTTATTGCAAGAAGTCCTGCCAAACCAACAATCGAGTATACAGTCCTACTAACTATAGAGCTTGAGCCGCCAAGAAGAGAAGCTACTAAGTCAAACTGAAATAAACCAACAAGAAGCCAGTTTATAGCTCCAATTATTACAATTGTCAATGAAATCTTATCTAAGGTTGATTGTTGTTGCATTTAATACAACTCCTTTAAAAGAATTTGCTCTATTAGTATTTCCATGATTAATAAAAATATTCAATTGGAATAATTTTTTTAATTAAAACATAGAAATATATAAAAGGACATGAAGTGAGGATAAAATAGTGAATAAAAACAAAATTACATTAGCGTTAGTTGGTGCATTAATTGGAATTTGTGGTATAGCAGGACATATTAGTTTAAAAGATATATCAATAAGTGAATTTGAGCCTCAAATAAGTCCAGTAAGCTGTGCGTTTATGGGAGAGGCAGAAGCAAAAAGAATCCAGGATAAGATTCCTGTGCATTTATACTATGCCACAAAGGACAACAAATTAAAGCTGGTGGTAAGGTATGTGACAGTAGAAGAGGCCCAAAAAGATATAGGGAATTTTGCGACAATTATAATGGAGGAACTGATTCGTGAACCAAAAGAAAAAGAGTTAAGAGGTGTTATTCCGAAAGGGACAAAATTAGAAAAACCTGTACAAGTGAAGAATAATATAGCTATAGTAGATTTATCAGAGGAATTTGTTAAAAATCATAAAGGAGGAATAGAGGAAGAAAAGCTTACCATATTTTCTATAGTAAACTCTATGACAGAATTAAAAGATATAAATAAAGTGAGATTTAAGGTAAATGGAAAAACATTAAAAGATTACAAAGGTAATTTTAGGTTTGATAAAGATTTTAAAAGGTTCAAATCCGAAACCCCAGGAATAACACCTACAAATACGATGTAACAATTATTTAATAAAAGTGTAATAAAAGCGATATTTACTGAGGAAATAAAAGGTGGTAAAATAATTTTAAAGAAAAAAGTTTTTGACAGAATAGTAAAGGTAAACAATTAGAGGGAGTGTTTAGATGGGATCGAAGGTGGATACAGTAAAAAGAGTTTTTGCATGGGTATTATTGCTAGGATTTGTAGCGCTGTTGGTTAATATTTTTGTTCTTCATTTTTATTTAAAAGAAAGCTTTACGATATATCTTTTGATTGCGGGGGCGTTTATTTTTATAAAAAAGAAGACTTCCTTTTAAAGTACAATAGCTCTATTACTTATGTGTGGGTATTAAAGCTAAAGTTATTATATTAAAGGCCTATGGTTAAAGTAAAAGATAGGATATTAAATTTTTATCCTATCTTTTATTATTTTTTTTTTTAGCTTAAATTCTTCTATATTTTTATAACTATTACTTTTTCTAAATAAACTCTAGCAATCTACACAAAATTTATAATTTAATCCATTATTATTATCCCAATTATTAGCGCCATCTTTAAAACATACATTCAACGAAGAAGCATATGCTACAGGTACATGTGCCTCGAATCCACTGGCTGTTTTTTTCATATTAAAATCACCTATGTGATCCCATGTATCTCCATATCCAACATGAGCAATAATAGTTGTAGCTCCACTTTGTGCTAAAAGTCCGTTATAACAAATTGTGACGTCACTGCCTGATAGCGGTACACTAGGATTTAAAATAATACCTTGATCAGTATAACAGTTTCCTCTCATAAGAAAAAAAACCTCCTTATAAAATAATATCAATAATATTATTACTCTTTTTATAAAAAATATTTATGGAAAAAACTTGAACTTATTTCCATAATATAGTAAAATTTACTAGATGGTTATATTTTGCAACAACAGTAAATAGAAATTTCGATATAATATAAAAAGAGGAGAATTAATATGGGATTTTTAGTAAATGAATATATTGATTATTTAAAAAATCAAAAGAAATTATCTAGTAGTACATTGCAATCTTATAAAAAGGATATAGAGCAATATATAGAATATCTTGATGATATGAAATGCGACGTAAAGAAGAAAACATCAAAGAGTACAATAGTAATGTATTTATTGTATTTGAAAAGTAGTAATAAAAAAACTACAACAATTTCTAGGAAGCTTGCATCGATACGATCATTTTATCAGTATTTATTAAGTATCAATTTGATAAGTGAAGATCCAACAGAATATTTGGAGTCACCTAAAATTGAAAAGAAAAAACCTGAAATTTTAACGCAAAGTGAGATAGAAAATTTGTTGAATCAACCAGAATGTACGAATCAAAAAGGAATACGGGATAAAGCTATGCTGGAATTAATATGTGCAACAGGAATAAGGGTTAGCGAATTAACGTCACTTAATTTAGAAGATATAAATTGGGATGAGAATATAATATATTGCGGAAGTGATGATACCAAAAGAGCGTTATGGATTTCAAATTATGTTCTAAAATGTTTGTCAAACTATATACACAATTCACGAAATGGAGATCAAAAAGAGAGTGCTTTATTTTTAAATATTTACGGAAAAAGAATAACAAGGCAGGGTTTTTGGAAAATAATTAAATTTTATAAAAACAAAGCAAGTATAGAAAAAGATGTCACACCACATACACTAAGACATTCGTTAGCAGTTAAATTAATCAAAAGTGGCAAAAATTTGAAAGAAATAAAAAATATACTAGGATTTAAGGATGAGTCTTCCGCTAACATATATAAAAATATGCGATTAGCGCAATTAGATTGAAGTATATACAATAATAGCTTACATTAGTTTGATTTTTAAATTGAATATGATCACCATAAATAAAATATTTTTACAGTAATCATAAAAAAATATTAATAACAATAATAAACAAACTAATTTTATGAGAATATTATTATATATACTTGATAATAATGTAAATAAGTTGTATAATAGCATACGGTATCAGAAACAAGGTATCAAGAGATCGAAGTTTTTTGAGAGCTTAAAGGAGGAGAAATGAGCAGATTATTTGGCACAGACGGAGTAAGAGGGATTGTAGACAAAGAATTAACAAAAGATTTAGCATATAGATTGGGAATAGCAGGGGCAAGAGTTTTAGCAAGAAGTTCTAGGCCTAAAATTTTGATAGGCTGTGATACCAGGATATCGTGTGGCATGTTGTGTGATGCATTAGTTGCAGGAATAGAGGAGGAAGGTGGAGTTGCAGTTGTTTTAGGAGTTATACCAACTCCAGCAGTTGCAGTTTTAACAAGGTTGTATGAGGCAGATGCGGCTATTATGATATCAGCTTCACATAATCCGTATGAGTTTAATGGCATAAAGTTTTTTGATAGAAATGGCTATAAATTATCGGATGATGTGGAAGATAAGATCGAGCAAGAAGTTTTAGCTATGAAAGAAGAGTTTAGCAATAGGAGTGTTAGAATAAAAAGATGTGATGGTGCAGAAGGAGATTATTTGAATTATATAAGGGGAGTAACAGATGTTTCATTGGATGGTCTTAATATAGTGTTAGACTGTGCTAATGGTGCGGCATCTAATTTAGCGCCGAGATTGTTTGAAGGTTTAGGTGCGAACGTATTTGTGATACATAATACTCCTAATGGAACAAACATAAATAAAGAATGTGGTTCAACACATATAGAGAGTTTACAAGAGGAGGTCTTGCTAAGGAATGCAGATATAGGTTTTGCATTTGATGGAGACGCAGATAGAGTTCTTGCAGTTGATGAAAAAGGGGAAGTATTAGATGGTGACAAAATATTAGCTGTTATAGGAAGTTATATGAAGTCAGAAGGTAAGCTTAAGAATAACACGATAGTTGTTACAATTATGAGTAATCTAGGTTTTGATGTTATGGCAAGACAGAAGGGTATAAATGTTGCAAAAACAAAAGTTG
Source organism: Clostridiales bacterium (assembly GCA_017961515.1). Lineage (NCBI taxonomy): Bacteria > Bacillati > Bacillota > Clostridia > Eubacteriales > Clostridiales bacterium. Next base: position 11,194 of record JAGCXC010000040.1, read on the forward strand.
GAGACAGATATGTTTTAGAGAAAATGTTGCAAGACGGATATGAAATAGGTGGTGAGCAGTCTGGGCATGTCATATTATTAAAATATAACACGACTGGTGATGGGATGCTAACAGCGATAAAATTTTTAGAAGTTTTGAAAGCTTCAAAAGAGAAGTGTTCCAAGCTTGCTGGTATAATGGAGTCATATCCTCAGGTGTTAAAGAATGCAAGGGTTAAGAATGAGAATAAACGTAAGTGCTTAGAAGATGAATTTATAAAAAATATGTGCAAAGAATTAGAAGATGAGTTTAAAATGGAAGGAAGAGTGGTTATAAGGCCTTCTGGAACAGAGCCATTGATTCGGGTAATGATAGAAGGAAAAGATGAAGAGTATATAAATGAAAAAGCTATCATGTTAGCTGCAGAGATAGAAAAAAGAGGAGGAAGCGATACCTATTATGTATGAATATAGTAGGGTCTAAAAATATAGTAAAGATTTGATGAAGCGAGGTTAGAAAAATGTGCGGAATAGTTGGTTACATAGGTGGTAGAAATGCAGCACAAGTGTTAGTTAACGGATTGAAGAAGCTTGAATATAGAGGATATGATTCAGCTGGTATTGCATTATTTGAAAACAATCAAATTAATGTTGTCAAGTGTAAGGGCAGGTTGAGTTCTCTAGAGGAAAAGATAAGTGTAATTAATCCTATAGGTAATATAGGCATTGGTCATACTAGATGGGCTACGCATGGAGAACCTAATGATATAAATTCCCATCCGCATGTCAGTCATTCGGGGAATCTTGCAGTTGTACATAATGGGATTGTGGAGAATTATATAAAATTGAAAGGATTTTTGCAAGCAAAGGGGTATGAGTTTGTGTCTGATACGGACACAGAGGTTTTTGCGCATCTTATAGAATATTATTATAAAGGTGATTTGTTGGATGCTGTTATAAAATCTGTTAGTGAAGTAGAGGGATCATATGCCTTAGGTGTAATCTGTAAAGATAATCCTGATGAGTTTGTAGCCGCTAGAAAAGATAGTCCACTTATAGTTGGCCTTGGGAATAAGGAAAACTTTATAGCTTCAGATATTCCAGCCATACTAGAGTACACCAGGGATATATACATATTAGAAGATAAAGAAATAGTTTCATTAAAGAGAGACTCTGTAAATGTTTTTGATATACATGGTATGCCAGTAAAGAAAGAGGTGTTTCATGTTAATTGGGATGTTACAGCAGCTCAAAAGTCAGGCTATGAATATTTCATGATGAAGGAGATTTGTGAAGAGCCTAAAGTGATAAGGGATACTGTAAATCCTAGGATTATTAATGGGGAAATTTCACTAAATGAGATTTCAATAACGAAAGATATTTTAAGAAGGATTGAGAAGATAGATATTGTAGCATGTGGTACAGCTTATCATGCGGGAATAGTTGGCAAGTATATAATAGAAGATATTGCTAGAATTCCTGTACAAGTAGATGTTGCATCTGAGTTTAGATATAGAAATCCTCTGGTTACAAATAAGAATCTTGTTATAATTATAAGTCAGTCTGGTGAAACAATAGATACTTTGTTTGCGTTAAGAGAAGCTAAAAAGAGAGGAGCTAGAATTTTATCCATAGTAAATGTTGTGGGAAGTTCTATAGCAAGAGAGTCAGATGACATAATTTATACGTTGGCTGGACCTGAAATTGCAGTAGCGTCTACAAAGGCGTATAATGCTCAATTATCTGCATTATATCTACTTGCGTTAGATTTTGCAAAGAAAAAAGAGTGTATATCAAACGATGTCTACGCGGCTTATATAAATGAGTTAAGAAAGTTACCCCAGATGGTAGACAATACACTAAAGTTTAAAGACAGGATACAAAAATTTGTTGCGTCTCATTACAATGTAAAAAATATTTTCTTTATAGGAAGAGGTTTAGATTATGCGCTTTCAATGGAGGGATCACTAAAATTAAAAGAGATTTCGTATATACATTCTGAAGCTTATGCTGGAGGAGAGTTGAAGCACGGACCTATTGCATTGATTGAGAAAGGAACATTAGTTGTATGTCCTTTAACTCAAGATGCTTTGAAAGAGAAAATGATTAGTAATATATTGGAAGTAAAAGCAAGAGGTGCGGTTGTATTGGCTATAACTCAGAAGAAAAATAAAGATGTGGAAGATATAGCTGATGTTGTAATTAATATAGATGATGTAGATCCTTTTGTAGCACCGATACTTGCTGTAACACCATTGCAGTTATTCGCTTATTATATGGCTGTTGCGAAAGGTTGCGATGTTGACAAACCAAGAAATTTGGCTAAGAGTGTTACTGTAGAATAGGTAGATATGTATAAGTATTGATTTTCATAAAATAACTTTTATATACGGTTATAGCTGTGGTATATAGGCCTGAGTGGAAGTAAAGTCTACAGGGGAGGATGTGTAGAGGTATAAAAAAGATAATGGCGTATTGTATAAGAAAGTCTGGAGAAGCAATAATTAAAGGATTGTGTAATGGAGAAGTTATTAATGGATTGTATAGTCTATTAATAGTGTATGCTTGTTTCAATATTTTTTTTATGGCGTTTGTTTGTCATTTGATTTTAAGTTTTAGTTCTGAATTTTTAATTACTATGAGATTGCCGCTTTTGATGAGATTTTCTCGTAGTGGAAATATAACAATAGTTAAGCTGCTATTGAAGTTTGGGTTTGATCCTAACATAGAGTTTATGGATAAGACAATTTTAATAGAGGTTATCGAGTCTAAATATATGGATGTGAAAGATAAAGTTAATATGCTTAGGTTGTTGATAGATAATGGGGCAGATGTTAATAAAAAAGTTAGATATGAAGGAGGAGATGTTCCCATTATTATTGCGTGTAGACAGATGGAAATTGAAGTAATAAGGCTTTTAATTGAAAGTGGGGCTAACGTTAATTATGTTGATGCACTTGATGAATCTGTTTTGATGAAAGCTTGTAGAATAAGATGTTTTAAGGTAGTAAAGATTTTAGTTGAACATGGAGCGGATGTGAATTATATTGATGCAGGCGGTAGATCTATTTTAATGGAAGCTTGCGGAAAATGTAGCTTGGAAATGGTAAAATTTTTAGTTGAGAGTGGGGCTAATGTCAGTTGTAGAAACAATTATAGTTTAAAGATAGCTTGTTGGAATGAAGTATACGATGTGGCAAAATATCTTATTTGTAAAGGAATACATTTGGAATACAACGATATGCCGTTACTTTTTGTAAACATGCCTCAAATAGAACCTAGAATGTTATGTACTATGTTTGATGGTAATGAAACTGAACTAGGTAAGTTAATGGAGGATTATTGGAAAGAGAATAGAGTAAGTAGTAACAGTTATTTCGATGAAGAGATAAAATCTATAGAATTTTCATATATATTAAAGAAGCATGTATTACCTAAAATAGAAAATATATGTAATGATCTAAAAGATGATATAAAAATTCAAGAGAATTTAAAACAACATGTCTTAGGACATGACGAGGAGAAATTAAATTTAAAGCGAGATAAATTAAATAATTTTATTTTGATAAAGAAGAAAATTTATAAATTTATAGATATGTCGAATCAGCAATTAAATTATAAAATTATTCGATTTATAAATATATCCAAAAGAATCAAACTAGAGAGAGTGGGGACAAGCAGTTGTAGCAAAGATATAAATTTTGGATATAAGAATTAAAGGTAGTTATATAAAATAAATGATACACCAGAAATGAAAACTACAATTATTATATCTGATAATGTGTCTAAAGCCTCTAAGGTTTGCCCCGTATACTGCACAATATAGTTTTTAGCAACCAACAACAAATTATTGAGAGTGTTTATATCGTCTTGCATAAAGGGTTTTCTTTTTAAAAAAAACATGATTTTTTTAGATATAATATTTGTATTAGCAAAGTTTAAGAAAAGGTGTTGATGTCGGGTGAAAGCCCAACATCAACAAAATTTAATTATTTTTTAATATTAAAACTTAAATTTATAGTACTTACACCCAATAGGATTCCACTCAAAGGTAATAAACTTGTAACTCGTTTTGTGGTGAATGCATATATATAAAAACCAACCATAACAAGCGCCAATATACCGTACATAATAGAAAGAGATTTATATTTGACTGTTTTATCTATAAATATAAGTTTAATTGCATTTAACGCATGAGATAAACATATAGTTCCCATAGTTAAAGTTATTGCCCAAAATAAGGAATTATCCATAGTAAACACCTCCTAACAATTACTTAATTACTTTGTAAACGCCGTCTATGAAGAGAAAAGTTCCAATTGCGCCAATAAATGCAACACTTGCGGGGGTAGCGACTAATGTAGCAATCGGCGCAACGCATGTTGCAAGAATAGCTCCTGTACCTACTTCTGCAACAGCAATATTAGAATTTGAACCTCCATTAATTGAAAGCATTTCAGTGTCTTTTAAAGTACAAAATTTGGCATATTCTTTCATAACATCACTCCTTATTCTTAAGATTACATTTTATTTATAACTAAGATAAACAACAAATACACTGGTATAATATATTAAAAATAACATTAACGCAAACATAAAAAATGCTATTTTTAATAAAATATGTTAAATTTTCTCAAATTATCTCAATAAAAGCCAAGTTTTCTCCAAATTTTTACAAATAAAAAAATGTTTGAATTTAAAACAACAAAAAATTGACAAAAAACAAAAAACATGATAGCATATGTATATGAATTTTGGAAGATAGGAAGGTGATACTATGAAAAAGTTTTACAGATCCAGTAGCAACAAAAAGATTTTTGGTGTATGTGGAGGCATAGGGGATGTATTAGGAATAGATCCTACAATAATAAGAGTAGTTTGGGCTGCAGGAGCTTTGTTATTTGGAATAGGAATTGTTTTATACATTTTAGCAGCTTTGATCCTTAAAAAAAATAATATTGAAGTTATAAATTGTGATGTTAAGAAACTTTATAGATCTAAAACAGATAAAATAATATTTGGTGTATGTGGAGGCATAGCAGAGTATTTAGATGTTGATCCGTTTATTGTAAGATTTATGTTTATAGTAAGTGTTTTATGTTTTGGATACGGGATTTTAACCTATCTAGTAGCGGCATTTATAATAAAATATAAATAAGAATATTCTTTTCTTTGTGATAATATAAATATACTATCACAAGGGAAAGGACGAATGAAAAGGTGCGAAAAAATAATTTATTTATATTATGTGTTATTTTGGCAATGTTGATATTTTGTATCAACATAATTTTATTTTCTAAAAAACAGATTTCGCTAAGTTATGCTAAAAGTATTGTAAGTTTGTCTATGCCAATAGTAGAGTTTGAAGATAAAGATGGTGCAGGAAAAAATAGTTTAATGCAAGAAATTAGGCAAATGAAAAAGTATGTACTAGGGATAGGAAACAGTAGCCCCAGAGAAATTATTAGTATACAGTTGGGCTTAGATTGTTCTAATCCTCGAAGAGATTATAGAAGGTGTGCAGTAAAAACAAACGTAGAAGGATTAAGTAGTATCTATTTTATTGGTGAAGAAAAAAATAATGATGAAGATGTGTCATACAGTGAATTAAAAATTACAAATGAGACTAATTATAATATAGATGTACAAAAACTATTAAAAGAGCCGCTCAAACGAAAATTTAATCAAAATAGTAAAATTTTAATATATCATACCCATACGAATGAAAGTTATATAAAAAATATTTCAGATCTTAGAAATACATCAGTATTACCCAGAAGTAAAAATGAAAATATAAATGTAGTGCGCGTTGGACAAGAACTTTGTGATAATCTTAATAAATTTAGTGTGCCATGTGTTCATAGTAAAAAATATCATAATATTCCCAATGATAAAGGAGCTTATGCTAGATCGTTAAATACGGTAAGAGAATATATAGGAAGGGATCCTAATATTGTTGCTACTTTGGATATACACAGAGATGGAATTAGCAATTCCAAAAAATTGCGTGTAGTAGAGAAAGTTAAAGACAAAGATGTGGCAAAAATAATGATTGTAATTGGAACAGATGGAACAGGATTAAGTCATAGAGAATGGAGAGAAAATCTTAAGTTTGCACTGAAATTGCAAGAAAAGTTAATTCAATATAATCCTAATATTGTTAAGCCTGTACTAATAAGCAAAAACAGGTATAATCAGCATCTTACTAATTGTTCCTTATTAATAGAAATTGGTGGTGACGGAAACACAATAGATGAAAGCCTAGAAAGTGCTCGGTATATTGCAAGAGCATTAAGTGAAATTTATCAAGAAAATAAAAAAGTATAAAAAGGTTTAATTAGCAAATAATAAATAGAAAGACTTAAAAAAGAGGTGTGATTTTATGAAGGCTGTTATAATGGCAGGTGGGGAAGGAAAAAGATTGCGACCGCTAACATGTGATAGACCCAAACCGATGGTTTATGTGGCTAATAGACCAATAATGGAACATATAGTAAATTTATTGAAGGAACATAACATATTTGATATAGCGTTGACATTACAGTATATGCCTAATAATATTAAGGATTATTTTGGAACAGGAGATAAGTATGGAGTAAATTTTAGATATTATCAGGAAGACGAGCCATTAGGTACAGCAGGAAGTGTCAAAAATGTACAAGATTTTTTGAATGAAACATTTGTAGTAATAAGTGGAGATGTTCTAACGGATATAGATATTACTAAAGCGCTAGAGTTTCATAAAAGCAAAAATTCTGTTGCAACAATGATATTAAAAAGTGTGCCTGTACCTTTAGAGTATGGTGTTGTTGTAATTGATGATAATAATAAAATAGAAAAATTCTTAGAAAAGCCCAATTGGGGAGAAGTTTTTAGTGATACAGTCAATACGGGAATATATATATTAGAGCCAGAAGTATTTGAGTTTATTCCCAAAGGAAGATTTTTCGATTTTGGCAAAGATGTATTTCCACGTATGCTTCGGGAAAATGTGTCGATGTATGGATATATTTCAAAAGATTATTGGTGCGATATTGGGGATATAACATCATATAGAAGTGCACATAAAGATATTTTAGACAAAAAAGTTTCGGTAAATATATTAGGTAATCAAATTGCACCGGATATTTGGATAGGAGAAAATGTACAAATAGATGATTTAAGTGAAGTGAAAGCACCGTGTATAATAGGTAGCAACGTGAAGATAAGAAGAGGAGTAAAAATAGGCAAATATACAGTAATAGGAGATAACAATCTAATAGATGATCACGCTACCATAAAGCAATCTATAGTGTGGAACAATTCTATTATAAATAATAGTGTTAATTTAAGAGGGGCTGTTATAGCAAATAATGTCACAATTAAGAAAAATGTATGTGTATATGAAGGTAGTGTAATTGGTGGTGATTGTGATGTTTTAGAAGATTCAATAATAAATCCTGATGTAAAGATATGGCCGCATAAGAAAATTGATAGGGCAAGTATCCTAAAGGCTGATCTTATTTGGGGAACAAAGTATACAAAAAATATATTTGGAGAACGTGGGATAAATGCAAAGATTGTGCCAGAGTATGTTACAAAATTAGGGCAGGCTTATGCAAGCTTTATTGGTGGAAACGGAAGGATAGGTATAGCGTCTAGCAATAGTAATATTTCAAAATTAATGAAGATGGCATTTTCTACAGGGATCCTAAGGACAGGGCTAGAAGTTTTTGATTTCAAGGAATTATTAGTTCCTATGCTACGATTTGCTATAAGGTTTTATAAATTAGATGGAGGAATTTATATAAATGATGTGAGTGGTGATTTTGTCAATATAGAAATATTAAATAAGGATGGTTGTAATATAGAAAGTTTCGTTGAAAGGAAAATAGAAAATATGTATAATCAGCAAGAATTTTTGCATTGCGATGTATCTGAAATTAAGCCTATGGTTACAATAAATGATTATTCATTATTTTATGCAATGGATATTATAAATGGTATCAAATTTATGGATATTGGCTTAAATGTAGTAGTGAATACTAATTTGGATATGGTTCAAAGTGTGTTAGAAAAAGTTTTTGATTATATGAAGTGCAAAGTTAAATTTGTAGATTTAAGTAATGAACAAAATGTATTTCCGTCATTTGTTACGGTTGGAGGATTTGATCTTGGAATAGAAGTAGAAACCAATGGTGAAAATTTTATTTTGGTTGATAATAAGGGGCGAGTGATAGACCAAAATAAATATAAAATTTTAGTTATACTAATGCAATTGATGAAAGGAAAAGACAAAATTATTGTTGCACCAACAACAGCAAGTGGTATTGTTGAAAAAATTGCACAAAAATATGGAGGGCAAATTAAGAGAACTAAAAGCACAGTTAGTGAAATAATGAAAGAGATGTTAAATACAAATCTTTCGGATCAATTTGGTATGTATTTTGATGCAGTTTATGGAATTGTAAATATTTTAGAGTTTATGAAAGAAAATAATTATTCTTCATCTGATATATATGACATGATTCCGCAATTTTATATGAACAAAACAGAAGTTGTGTGCAAGGGAACAGATAAGGGAAAAATTATAAAATGTCTTATAAAAGAAAATTATAATAATGTTGAAACAAAAGAGGGTGTAAAAATATATACAAAGGATGGTTGGGCGTTAATTTTGCCAAGTATTGATAAAGCATCAGTAAAAATAATTAGCGAAGGTGTAAATAGCGAGATTGCACAAGAAATAAGTAGCGAGTTTGAGCGAAAAATAAAGGGAATAATAAATACCAGTATTTCATCAACATAATATTAAGATATATGGATAATAATAATATTATGGAGGTGAAAAAATGAAGCCAATAAAATTAGCAGCAGCAGTTTTAGCAACGACCATGGGTATGGGATTAGTAGGATGTGGAAATATGGATAGTACAACTAGTAGGGCACCACAGAATGGGAATTATCCACAGCAAGTTAGAATGGATATTGAAGATAGCAATGACATGATGAAAAACAGTAGATACAATACAACAAACAGAGGAAAAGTAGTAGGTTATTCTTATAAAAATGATTTAACAAAAGGAAATAATTATAGTAGTAGTTATGGTAAAAATTATAGTAGTAACTACAGCAAAAATTATGGTAATGATAGTAATTACAATAATAGTAGCGATTTATCTAGGACAGAGAAAATACAAAATGAACTAAATAAATTAAATGGATATAGTGATATGACATGTGTGGTAAATGGAGATACAGCGATAGTTGGGTGTACACCAAACACAGCTAATAATGCACAGTATAGATCAGAGATAATAAATACAGTAAGGGAATGTGATCCTAGTATAAACAAGTGTGAAGTTGTAAATACAAAGGATGGGGTAAGCAAAATAAGTACTATGGCAGAAAATATGAGAAAAGGTAATATGATGTCGACAATATCTGAAGATTTTAAGAAAATGTGGAAAGATATAGCAGGATACTAATTTTAGCACAGAACTTCCTTGTCTAAAAAATGCATTCGAGTGTGTCGAGACTTGATGTGATATTTTTTAGGCAAAGGAGGTTTAAAATATTTCATGAAGTATATATATACTGTAGTTGTGCTTATAGTAACATTTATGTACAGTGTTGCATATGCAAGTGAAGTGAATATATCTAAATTATCTAATGAGATAGAACAAAATTTGTATGTCAATTTAAAAAATCATATTAAACAAAAAATTATTGATACATCAAAGCCCAAGATACGAGAAAAAATTATATCAAAGGCATATGATGTATTGCCGTCCATATATTTGGCAAATATGAGTACAATAGAAAGTACAAAGAAAATTTATATAAAAGATAATATGGTAATTAAGGATATGTGTTATAAAAATAGCATTTTAAGTGATACTTCAAATGTAATTACATATAATTTAGATGGTAAGTACGATTATTTTACATCATACGTTGGCTTATGTGATGTCACAACGGAATTTGTTGATGAAAACGTAAAAGGTGTTAATTTAAAGTTGCCGCATCCATTAGGTAATGTTATGTTTAGTGTGATTGTAGATGATGTTTTAGTATATTTTAGTAGTGTTATGAATTCACACTCTTTACCAGAATATATTTATGTCAATATTAAAGATAAACAAAAACTTGTATTAATTATAGAAAATATGGATGAAAGAAATAATATTACATCAGCATGGATAGAACCTACCTTGTATAAGGAAAAACTTTCTTTTAAGCCTTGTAGTGTAGAATATAAAAAGAAGCCAGGAACATTTTTATATTGTAATAACCCTGAATCTATTAAAATAGAGGATACCCTAGATAAGGGAAAAATAATTTATGAGACTGGGAATGTGTTGGGCAATACATTTCTTTTTGCCGAGCAGAATAATAGTACAGAGGATAGTATGTATTATGGAGTTATAGTAGAGAATGAAGGTTCTAAAAATGCTAAAGTTGTTGTAAAAAATAAAGGTATGTCAAAAAATTGTTGGACAGGGCTTAAGTTGGATGAAAATTGTTGGCGAGATTTTTGTGAGTCTAAGGAGTACACAATAGAAATTTTACCAAATGAAAGTAGATGGCTAGTTGATCCTGTTATTGTTTCTTGCTATAACCAGTACACAGGAGAAGGGGTTGTGAATTTGGCGATCGACTTCGAATCAGATATGCCATTAAATGTAAGAGTGGTGGCATTCACAAAAGATTATGATTTGACAGATCCTAAAGATATTAATGGTAAATATTTAGGGTATGTAACAAGACATGAAAATTTTTGGGGGGAAACAAGAAATTACAAGGGTAGAAGTAATTATTATCCAAAACAAGAGTGTGTGTTTACATGGGAGATAGATGATAACACGAAAAAGAGTTATTTGCCAGTACGATATAAGAATTTAGATAGAGCGGGATGGATTACGCATATTACAAAAAATAAGCATACGTCGGCAGTCGAGGATGATATGTATACATTTGTAGATCCAAATGGACTTTGTTTTGGCCCGTATACAAATGATTATTCTACAATGACATCAAATTTGGGGAATTGGGCAGTTACCTATAAAGAGATATTTAATATAAAAAATAATTCTAACACCACGAGAAGTATTGATATTATACAAAAGAATGCATTTATAAATAGTGGAGTAATTGTTATAACACCGTCCGGAGATATAATAAAATCTTCTAATGCTTGTGACAACATAAAAACTATAGCGACCATAGAAGCAAAGCCACATGAGGTGACGCAATATGAGATAGAATATATAATTCCAGCATGTAGCGTGGGAGGTTTAACGCATTACGTTAAAATAAATTAGACGAAAGACTAAAAATCCGACGTCTTTCGTCTAAAATAGTGTGTTCTAATGTCGAAAAATTATTTGGAAAAATATGCATACAAAACTTCCACTGCACTTCCCAAAATTATTATTTTTCCGTATTCGTTAAGATACCCCTCATAAAAAATGGGATCACGAACTATTTCACCAAATTCATTTAAACATGTAACTAAAGAATCAGGTAAATTCCGAATACCTGATATTTTTTTGTTTATTACAAGGAAATATTTATCAGATAATTTATACAAAGAGTTAAATCCAATTGGCGTTGGATGAATACTCGACACAAAATTACAAATATCATCAAAATTTTTAAACGCTACCATAAATATATCATCAGGATTATTAGTATAAGAAACATTTTTAATTTTCTTAAGCTTTCTTTTTGCTATACGTTTTTCTAAAACTGGTACTCCATAAGGTTTATCATTGACACGAGTCAAGTTGAAAACAATATCATTGGATTTACCAGGATATGCTTCTATTAACATTTGAGAATTCAAAAAATTAAATCCATATTCTTCGTCCAATGTTTCCATTAATTCCAAAAAGAACTCTTGTGCTTCTTCGGAATTGTATTCAAAGTTTTCAATGCTCATATCTCTCTCAACAAAATAAGACAAGGGTATAGTAACACGTAATTTATCTTCGCTAATTCTCTCTATTTTCATAATATCTTTAAAGTACCAACCACTACAAGTTCTAGTAGAAAGTACCGTCCTCCTTTCCTAAAAATTCATACTATCATACTGTGTTCGTCAAGAATGATTTTAACATATATCAATGCAAAAAACAACCTGTAAAATATTTCAAATATTTCAAGTAAAATTTTTTTTAAAAATATATTTGTTAAATTTGCATAAATAGGGTATAATTAATACAAGTTTTGTTAGGAAACAATATTTGTGGTAAAAGGAAGGGAGATATTTTATGGATGAGAGGTTGTTATTAAGAAGTTATTCGCAAAACAGTACAAAGGTTTTGGACAAGAATGAGGAAAGAGGAACAAAGGATCCGGAATTGTCAAAGGGATTTGGTGAGATAATAGACACTACTTCAAAATTAAGTGATGCCTTGGCAGTATTGGGTTATGTAGAAAGTTTGCCGCGTAATTTAAAGATTTTTAAGCTTTTGGTAGACACTTTTAGGTTAGGAGATGATGTGAGGAAAGTTCGATATGTGGGAAGCAGATTAGAAAATCTAGAAGGAGTAAAAAAGGTACTTGATGAGAGTGATGACGAAAGGTACGCTAAAAAGTACGATTACAAAAATAATAAGTTCAAGTATTTTTACAGTGACTATGATGAGTATAAGGATGGTCTTAGAAGAAGAGGTACAAAGTACATTTTAAATAAATGGGATATTCGAAAGCTCGAAAAAGAACTTAGTAATCAGAATGTTGAAAACAGAGAGATAAAGGAGAAAGAGGTAGAGAAATTAAAAGATATTAATAGCAAGTTAGAGAAAAGCATATCACGTAAGCAAAAGTTAAGAGAGAGAGTTATAAATAGTGAAGCCATTAACATAAACAAGCATAGTAGCAGAAGATTAAGATGGAAATTTGCAGCAGATGCATTGAGTTTTGTGGCAAATGTAATAGAGGTCTTTACTTTCCCAGTTGTTGCAGCATATGTTTGTGCAACTAAAGTACCTGGTGCTGTATACGGGATATGCAGAAAAATTTATATAAACAAATTCAACAGCAGCAGAGATGGAATTGGCATTGAAAAGGTAAAAGATGATTATATACTAACAACATTGCAGCTTCCAGCATTAGTTACAGATTTTTGGAGTTCAATTGATAAATGGATATTAAAGAAATTTAGAGAGAAGTCTGAAAAGGAGAGAAAAGAAGAAGTTGCAAAGGCACAGTTAGATTATATTAGTCAGCAAGTTGAAGGTTTATCTGAAAAGATAAAAGAAGTAGGCAAAGATGATGACAGTAAAAAGAAATTTTTAGAGAATCTAGAAAAAGCAGTGTTATTGGGAGAAAAAAGAAGTCTTGAAGAGGCAATTAGTAGACTAGAAGAAGATAGGGAAATCTTTACAAACGAAGATTACATAGATGAATTAAATAAAGATATAGAGAAGCAAAAGAAGAAATTGCGTAAAATAGAAGATAAAATGATCTCAAAAACAGGTAGAGGGGCAGAGCATGATAAATATACAGAAGAAGTAAGAGGAAGAAAACTTACTGAAGCTATTAATGAGATTGTTTCTATAGAAACAAAGTTAGAAGTAGGAGGTGAAGGTCTAGATAAAGTTAGAAAAGCTGTTTTTGATTCTAAAAAAACAGAGGTTATTATAGGGGCAAGACCTAGAGATAGATTCTTGAGAATGTTTAATATAAGAACAATGGAAGATGAAGACAGAATGAAAAGTACAGCTAAGTTCATTGTTAGTCACATAAGAAATTTGCCAGATTATGACAACTTAGATGAGAATGAAGCAAAAGAGTTTAAGACAAGTGTAGATGAAACCAAAAAGAGCTATAAAAGAATAGAAAAAATGTTAAAAACTATTAATATAGACGATGGTAATGCCTTTATTAATAAAGTAAGAGATTACAAAAGGGAAAAAGCTGAAGGAGGGAGTCCGGACAAAAATTCATTAATAGATGAATTGGTTGAAGCAATGAAGAAAGAAATATAAAAAAAAGGAGGAATCAATGGGAGGAGAAATACTCCCATTGAGAATTGTTTATGATAAGTAAAGAAGAACACGCAAAGAACTTGGTGAATTTAGACTTAATAAAAAGGCACATGGAGGAATTAAATTTTGCAACTCATTTAGTTGAGAAAAGTGAAGATACACCACTTAATATGTTGTTAGTTAATGTAGGTCAAACTTACAACAACGAAGATAGGATACTTAATTTCAATTACATACCACTACCAGATGATATGGTAAACACAATAGATCTATTACAAATAACATCAGTTATACCTATGACATACAAAAAAGAGAATAAATCGATTATAGAGAAATTATTATTAGAGATAAATACAAAGCTTGCAGTGGGTAACTTTATATTAGGTGATAATGAGACAATAATGTTTAGGTACATATATGTTACACCAAAGTTAGAGCTTATTAGAAAAGAAGAATTAAAAGAAACAGCGATGCTTTGTGTGTATATGCTAGAGATATTTACAGAAACAATAGACAAAGTATCTCAGGGAGAGATGACATTAGCGGAAGCAATAAAGAGTTTGGGGTAGTATTTAATTAAGAAAGAGAAGGTTTGGTTGATAGGTATGGCAACAAATAGCATTGTAATAAAAGGAGCTTGTGAGCATAATTTAAAGAATATAAACTTGGAGATTCCGAGGGACAAGCTTGTTGTAATAACAGGGCTTAGTGGATCGGGCAAGTCGTCGTTGGCATTTGATACTATATATGCAGAAGGACAAAGAAGATATATGGAGTCTTTGTCGTCATATGCGAGACAATTTTTAGGGCAGATGGATAAGCCTAATGTTGAGTACATATTAGGTTTATCTCCTGCTATATCTATAGATCAAAAGACCACAAACAAGAATCCCAGATCCACAGTTGGTACAGTTACTGAGATATATGATTATCTTAGGTTGTTGTTTGCCAACATAGGGAAGCCACATTGCCCAAAGTGTGGAAAACCCATAAATAGCCAAAGTATAGACCAGATGGTTGATAGTGTGTTAGCGTTAGATGAGGGCACTAAGATACAATTATTAGCACCAGTAATTACTGGAAAAAAAGGCGAACATACGAAGGTTTTCGAAAGAACAAAGAAGGACGGATATGTAAGGGTTAGAGTAGATAAGACTGTATATGATATAGATGATGTACCAAAGCTTGATAAGAATAAAAAGCATACAGTAGAAATAATAGTTGACAGAATAATAGTAAAGCCATCTATAAGAAAGAGGCTAGCGGATTCGATGGAGTTAATCCTAAAAAAGACAGAAGGAGTAGTTGTTGTTGACATAATAGGACAAGAAGAAATGGTGTTAAGTCAGAATTTTGCGTGTGTTGATTGTGGTATAAGTTTGGGTGAAATAACGCCAAGGAAATTTTCCTTTAATAGTCCGTTTGGTGCGTGTCCTACATGTAATGGTTTGGGTAATTTATTAGAGATAGATGAGGATTTGGTAATACCGGACAAGACAAAATCACTTAATCAGGATGCGATAGTTGCACCAGGGTTTAATGTATCAAACAGGGCAGGATTTTCTAGAATGCACATAGAGTCACTGGCCAAGCATTATGGATTTAGTATGGATGAACCAGTAGAAAGATTGCCTAGAAAAGTTATGGATCTTATTCTTTATGGGACAAATGGCAAAAAGATAAGAATATCTTATGATAACAGAGAAGAAAATGGTATGGCGATGTCGTACATGGCAAGATATGACGGCGTTATAAATATTATGAAAAAGAGGTACAAACAGACAGAATCCGAAAATGCCAGACGTCAATACGAAGAGTATATGGTAGATAGAATTTGCCCAACTTGCAAAGGTAAGAGATTGTGCGAAGAATCACTTAGTGTTACAATACAGGACAAAAGTATATATGAAGTGTGTAGTATGTCTATAGGAAAGGAGCTTACGTTTTTTGAAAGTTTGCAATTAGACCAAACACAGGCGCTTATAGCGCGTCAAATTCTAAAAGAGATAAAGGCGAGATTGGGATTTTTAAAAGATGTTGGCTTAGATTATTTGAGTTTAGCTAGGGCTTCCAGTACGTTATCTGGAGGTGAATCGCAAAGGATAAGGCTTGCCACGCAGATAGGATCAGGGTTAATGGGTGTTTTATATGTGCTGGATGAGCCAAGTATTGGTCTTCATCAAAAAGATAATGAGAAGCTTTTGGAGTCATTGAAGCATTTGCGAGATTTGGGGAATAGTCTTATAGTTGTTGAGCATGATGAAGATACAATGTATGCGGCTGATTACATAGTCGACATGGGCCCAGGTGCTGGAGAAAATGGAGGCAATGTTATAGCGACGGGTACAGTTGATGAAATAAAGCGTAACAAAGACTCTATAACTGGGCAATACTTATCTGGAAGGAAAAGAATAGAGTTGCCCAGTGCAAGGAGAAAGAGCGATAAACATATAAGTATTATTGGGGCCAATGAGAATAATTTAAAGAATATAAATGTTAATATACCGCTTGGAGTGTTTACTTGTGTTACAGGAGTATCAGGATCGGGCAAGAGTTCGCTAATTAATGAGGTGCTTTATAAGACGCTTGCTAACAAATTAAATAGGGCGAAACTTCATCCAGGTATGTGTGAAAGAATAGAGGGGTTAGAGAATCTTGATAAAATAATAAATATAGATCAGTCGCCTATAGGGAAGACACCAAGGTCTAATCCAGTGACTTATACAGGTGCATTTGATTTAATACGAGAGGTATTTAGCAATACTACTGAAGCTAAGAGCAGAGGGTATAAAAGCGGAAGATTTAGTTTTAATGTAAAGGGTGGCCGTTGTGAGTCGTGTAAAGGTGATGGCATAATAAAAATAGAGATGCATTTTTTGCCAGATGTGTATGTGCCGTGCGAGGTTTGTAAGGGAAAAAAATACAATCAAGAGACTCTTGATGTAAAATACAAGGGAAAAAGTATTGCAGATGTATTGGATATGACCATACAGGAGGCATTGATTTTTTTCGAGAATCACGCTAAAATAAAAAGGAAACTTGAGACGTTGTGTGATGTAGGATTGGGTTACGTTAAATTAGGGCAATCATCTACTACGTTGTCAGGAGGAGAAGCTCAAAGAGTTAAGCTTGCATGCGAGTTATCAAAAAGGAGTACTGGCAATACAATATATATATTAGATGAACCGACAACAGGACTTCATATTGCGGATGTGCATAAATTGGTTGAGGTATTGACCAAGTTAGTTGATGCAGGTAATAGTGTTGTTGTGATAGAACACAATTTGGACGTAATAAAAATGGCAGATTACATAATAGACTTAGGGCCTTGTGGTGGCGATAAAGGTGGTCAGGTTGTGGCGTGCGGGACACCTGAGGAGATAGCGAAAAATAGGGTGTCGCATACGGGAAAGTTTCTAAAAAAAATATTAGAAGGATGAGGATAGTAAAAAATGATAGATGAGATAGTGGTTGCATCGAAGAATAAAGGGAAGATAAAAGAGATTAGGAATATACTATCTGGTACTGACATAAAAGTTGTATCAATGGAAGAAGTGGGTTTTAATGAAGATATAGAAGAGACAGGCAAGACATTTTATGAAAATGCATTAATCAAAGCAGGTGCAATTTACGACAAGACAAAGTCAGTTGTGTTGTCTGATGATTCAGGTCTTGAGGTAGAATATTTAGATAATGCACCTGGCGTATATTCAGCTAGATTTGCACAAAACGATGATGCCAGAATAGAGAAGTTGTTAGGATTACTGCAAAATGTTCCAGAGAATAAGAGAAAGGCACGTTTTGTGTGTTCGATGGTATTGTACATAAATGAACAGTACTATGTATCGGCGGAAGGTACAGTAGATGGATATATTGCGACAGATAGAAATGGGAGTAAAGGATTTGGATATGATCCTGTTTTTTATTTACCGGAGTATCATAAGACCATGGCAGAAGTTTCAGAAAATGTGAAAAATAAGATAAGTCATAGAGCAAAAGCACTAGAGCAAATTGTGCAAAAGATAAAAGAACTTAATGTATAGAAGGAGTGTATATATTGAATCTAAGTGAATTAGAATTGGGGAAAAGTGCCAGAATAATTAAGGTTAATGGAGAGGGTGCACTAAGAGATAGATTGTTAGACATGGGATTAACACCAAGAACTTGGGTTATGGTCAGGAAAAAGGCGCCATTAGGGGATCCGATAGAAATAATGCTTAGGGGATATGAACTTACTATAAGATTAGAAGAAGCGTCAAAGATAGAGGTTAAGGAGGAGTAACAATATATGCAAGTAGCACTTATAGGAAACCAAAATAGTGGGAAAACGACTCTCTTTAATCAGCTAACTGGATCAAACCAGAGAGTAGGTAATTTCCCTGGAGTTACAGTAGAAGGTAAAGAAGGAATAATACGTGGGCATAAAGATATAATACTTGTGGATTTACCGGGTATTTACTCTTTGTCTGCGTACACCAATGAGGAGACAGTTACTAGGGATTTTTTGTTAAACAAGTTTCCGGATGGGATAATAAATATAGTTGATGCAACTAATATAGAGAGAAATTTATATTTGACCATGCAGTTAATACAGTTAGAGATTCCTACTGTTGTAGCGCTAAATATGATGGATGAAGTTACATTAAATGGTGCAAGTATAAATTTAGATATATTAGAAAAAGAGCTAGGTGTGTCTGTTGTGCCAATTTCTGCAAGCAAAAATGAGGGTATAGACGAGCTAATAGAGGTAGCGGCTGATGTTATTAAGAATAAAAAGGTGCCACTTAAGCAAGATTTTTGTAAAGGGACAATACATAGGACACTTCATGCAATAGCGCATTTAGTTGAGGATGTAGAAAAGAGAACATTTATATCTGCAAAATTTATTGCATCTAAGCTTATAGAGAATGACAGTTATATAATAAATGAACTAGATATAGGAGAAAGTAAGCTAAAGACAATTGAATATAACATAATTGAAATGGAAAAAGAAATAGGTTTAGATAGGAAAGCTGCAATGGCGGATATGAGATATACGTTTATAGAGAATGTATGTAGAAGAGCAGTAAAGAAACCGTTAGAGAGTAAGCAACACAGAAGGAGTGTTAGAATAGATAGTGTTTTAACGCATAAGTATTTGGCTATACCTATATTTTTGGCTATAATGGCATTGATATTTTGGTTAACTTTTGGTATTATTGGCAGTTTCTTTAATGATGCATTAGCGTATGTAATAAATGAGTTAAGTGAAGGTGCCAGTTATGCATTAAAGGCGTATGGTATAAATCCTGTTGTACATGACTTGATTGTGAATGGAATTTTTGCTGGAGTGGGTAGTGTAGTTTCATTTATACCAACAATTATAATATTGTTTTTATTTTTGTCATTATTAGAGGATAGTGGGTATATGGCAAGAGTTGCGTTTGTGATGGATAAGTGTTTAAGGAAGATTGGGTTGTCAGGAAAAAGTTTTGTTCCTATGCTGATAGGATTCGGGTGTACAGTTCCTGCAATTATGTCTGCGAGGACTTTATCTAGTGAACGAGATAGGAAGATGACTATATTTTTGACACCGTTTATGAGTTGTAGTGCGAAACTACCTATATATGGGTTAATAACCATGGCATTCTTTCCTAAATATAGGACATTAGTTATTATATCATTATATGTGTTAAGTATATGTGTGGGAGTATTATTAAGTTTTTTGTCACAAAATTTATTTTTTAGAGGAAGTACGGTACCATTTATAATGGAGCTACCTAATTATCGTATGCCCACATTAAGAAATACTATCATGTTATTGTGGGAGAAGACAAGAGATTTTTTGGTAAGAGCATTTACTGTTATATTTGTTGCGACAGTTGTCGTATGGTTTTTACAAACATTTGATACGAGAATAAATGTGGTTAGTGATAGTTCAAGGAGTATATTGGCTACAATAGGTAAGTATAGTTTAGTTATATTTAGGCCACTAGGTTTTAATGATTGGAGAATACCAACAGCGTTGATTACAGGTTTTATAGCGAAGGAAACAGTAGTAAGTAGTTTTGTGGTATTAATGGGTCAAGGAGTGGACAACATAAATGCGTTTTTGGGTGGAATTTTTACACCTCTTACGGCGTATGTTTTTTTAATATTTACGCTTTTATACACACCATGCGTTGCAGCAATAAGTGTTGTTAAGAAAGAGTTAAATAGTGCGTTAGTTGCGTTTATGGTTGTAGTTGGTCAAACATTTGTGTCATGGGTAATTGCGTTTTTGGTATATAGATTGGCATTGATAATAATATAGAGGAGAGATATATATGAGATTACGTGATTTCTTGATATTGGGCTTGATTTCTTATTTGTTATATTTAGCGTTACGGTATATAAAAAAGCATAAAAGTGTGTATATGGGATGTAGTGATTGTACTAGATGCAGGAGTAAGTTTTGTAGTAAAAATAAAAATATTAGTTGAGGTTTATATATGAAAGAAAATAAAGTTATAGTTGTGATAGGGGGCGGGCCTGCTGGGATTATGGCAGCAGGAGAGAGTGCAAAGAATGGGAATAAAGTAATTTTATTAGAAAAGAATGCATCTTTGGGAAGAAAGCTGTCTATATGTGGAAAAGGACGGTGTAATATAACTAATGATACAGATGTAAATGGATTAATGGCTAATATACCCAGTAATGGAAGATTTTTATATTCTGCATTCAATAAATTCTCAAATTACGATATAATAAATTTTTTTAATAAGAGAGGGCTTAAGACAAAAGTTGAAAGGGGAGGCAGGGTATTTCCTGTATCAGATGATGCTTGTGATGTTGTATTAGTGCTTGAAAAATATTTGAAAGAGCGAAAAGTTACAGTAGAGTACAATGCTGTAGTCAATAAAATAAACACATCAGATGGGAAAGTTGTTAGTGTGGCCTTACAAGGTGGCAGAACAATAGAGTGTGATGCGGTTGTTGTAGCAACAGGAGGCAAATCGTATTCGGCGACAGGTAGTACAGGAGATGGATATAAATTTGCAAGAGATTTAGGTCATACTATTGAGCCAATAAAGCCATCGCTTGTGCCATTAATTATTAAAGAAGATTGGGTAAAGAAACTTTGGGGTTTGTCACTTAAAAACGTTAGTATAGTTATAAGAGATTCTAACAAAAAAGAAATATATAAAGATTTCGGAGAGATGATATTTACGCACTATGGTGTGTCAGGTCCAATTATACTAAGTGCTAGTAGACACATAGTTGATTACGATTACCGAGGTGTTAGTTTAGCTATAGATTTAAAACCTGCACTTGACACAGAAAAATTGGACAAGCGGTTGATAAGAGATTTCGAAAAATACAAAAACCGGCAATTGAAAAATTCTTTAAATGATCTTTTGCCACAAAAGATGATTCCTGTTATAATAGAATTGTCAAAGGTGCCAGAAGACAAGATGGTAAATTGTATAACCAAAAAAGAGAGACTAGGTATAGTGGATCTTTTGAAGAATTTGACAATGACCATTGATGGGAGTAGACCAATAAATGAGGCAATAGTGACAAAAGGTGGAGTTAGAACAAATGAAATTGATCCTCGTACAATGGAGTCTAAGATCGTTAAAGGATTGTATTTTGCGGGGGAAGTTATGGACTTGGATGCATATACAGGGGGCTTTAATTTGACAATAGCGTTTTCGACAGGGTATCTTGCGGGGATATCGCAAGTTTAAAAATAGGAGGTTTTGGATTAGTGTTTGTAAGAGCAATAAGGGGAGCAATAACAGTTTCAAAAAATGAGCAAAGCGAAGTGTTGGAGAAAACGTCTAAGTTAATTAATAGAATGATTAGCGAAAATAATGTTTTAGTTGATGATATAGTAAATATTATATTTTCAGTAACAGCGGACATAGATTGTGTTTACCCAGCTAAAGCTATTCGAGATATAATGGGTATTTTAGATATACCAATGATGTGTTTTAGTGAGGCTAAGGTTAATGGAAGTTTAAGTAAGTGTATAAGGGTTCTAATGCAGATTAATACAAACAAAAGAAACAGAGAAATTTATCATATATATTTAGGGGGAGCAAGAGTGTTAAGAAAAGATTTGGCAAGGAAAATAAATATAGCAATAGATGGACCAGCAGGTGCAGGTAAGAGCACAATAGCGGATATATTGGCAAAGAAGCTTAGTATAATGCATGTAGATACGGGCGCAATGTATCGAGCACTTGCATATGATGCATTAAATAGGAGTGGAGATATTACATCAGAAGAAGAAATGGAGAAGATTGTAGCTAATATACAGTTGGAACAGAAAGATTTAGATGGGGAGAAGAGGATATATTTAAATGGTGAAGATGTAACGACTAAAATTCGTACACCAGAAATGTCAGCTGCAGCATCAGATGTTTCTAAATTAGCTTGTGTAAGGAAAAAACTAACTCAGATTCAGCGTGATATTGCCAAAAAAGAATCAGTAATAATGGATGGAAGAGATATAGGAAGCTATGTTTTAGAGAATGCAGATTTAAAAATATTTTTAACAGCGTCAATAGAAGAACGTGCAAAAAGGAGATATAAAGATTTATTGAATAAAGGAGAAAAAAATATTAGCCTTAATGAGGTAAAAAATGATATAATGGCTAGAGATGCAAATGATACAAACAGAAAAATATCGCCGCTTAAGATGGCAAAAGATGCAGTTTGTATAGATAGTACAGGGTTATCAATAGACGAGGTTATAGCTAAAATAGAAGGGTTAGTGGAGGGAATATAGTGGAAGTTATATTGGCAAGATCAGCGGGATTTTGTTTCGGTGTAAGCAATGCAGTAAAGATGCTGGATTTAGCAATACAGGAAAGTAGTGGTTTGGTATATACTTTAGGGGATATTATACATAACGAACAAGTAGTCAATTGGTATAAGGCGAAAGGAGTTATGGTTGCACATGAAGTAGCTGATATAAAAGAAGGAAGTAGTGTAGTAATAAGAGCTCATGGGGTATCGCCGGATGTTATGGATAAGCTTATTGAGAGAAAATTAAAAATATATGATGCAACTTGTCCTTATGTCAAGAAAATACAGATGCTTGTACGTGGTAAGTACAAGGAAGGTAACGAAATAATAATACTGGGTGATAAAAATCATCCGGAGGTAATAAGCATAAATGGGTATTGTGATAATAGTGCACATATAATAGATGAACCTGAGCAAATTAATGAATTAAATTTGAAAGATTGTAACGTCTGTATAGTATCACAGACGACACAAAATAGAGAAGTTTTGAAGAAAGTTTTTAAAATTTCGCAAAAAGCATTTAAAAATGTATTAAAATTTGATACAATATGTAGTGCGACATCAAAACGCCAAGAGGAGGCGATGGATATCGCAAAAAAAGTTGATTTGATGGTTGTTGTAGGAGGTGTGAAGAGTTCAAATACGCAAAAATTATATGAGGTTTCAAAAAGATATTGCAGAAATACTGTAAAGGTTGAAAATGCAAGTCAATTGAATATAAAAAATATACAAAAAATAGGAATTACCGCTGGTGCATCAACACCAGAGTGGGTAATTAAGGAGGTCTTGGATAAAATGGAAGAAAATAAAGAATTAGATTTTGAAACGCTGTTTGAGCAGTCATTAGTGGAGTTACACACAGGAGATGTAGTTGAAGGTACCATAATAGGGTTTAATGAAAAGGAAGCTTATGTAGATTTAGGATATAAGTCAGATGGTATTATTACAAGAGAACAATATAGTTTAGATCCAAACTTTACTTTTAAAGATAATACAAAAGTTGGTGATAAAGTAAAGGTTTTTGTCATAAATGTAAATGACAAAGAAGGTAATGTTGTACTATCAAAAGTTAGAGTAGATAGAGACGAGTTTAACAAAGAGTTGGAGAAATGTTTAAAAGAGAAGACTGTTATTAATGTTACTGTGACAGAAGTAGTAAATGGTGGAGTAATTGCAGTTTATAACGGGGTTAAGGTATTTATTCCAGGTTCTAGGTTAAGTGATTTTTATGTAAAAGATATGAATGAATATTTAAATAAGTCAATTGATGTAAGATTGATAGAGATAGACAGAAGAAAAAAGAGAGTGGTAGCATCTGCTCGTGAGTTAATAGAAGAAAAGAAGAATGAGAAGCTTGCTAAATTCTGGGATGGTATACAAGTAGGCATGAGAATAAAAGGTAAAGTAAAAAATATAGAAAGCTATGGAGTGTTTGTTGACACAGGAGTTGTAGATGGCTTGGTTCATATATCAGAGTTAGACTGGAATAGAGGTAGGATAAAAGATATCGTGAAAACTGGAGAAGAGATAGAAGTAGAAGTAATAGATTTTGATAGAGAGAAAAATAGACTTTTGTTGTCTAGAAAGAGATGTATAGAAAATCCGTGGGAAGAATTTTTGAAAACACATGGAGAGGGTGACATAGTAGACTGTAAGATAGTAAGGTTTACTGGTTTTGGTGCATTTGCAGAAATAGAGAATGGAATAGATGGACTAATACACATATCAGAAATTTCGGACTATAGATTAACTAGCCCTAAAGAGGTATTAAAATTAGGACAGGTAGTGAAATCTAAAATAATTAAAGTATCAGAAGATAAAAAGATTAGTTTGAGTATAAAAGCAGTGGAGCCAATTAATCCTAAAGAAAAGGAAGAAGAGGCAAAGTTAAAAGAGCAGGAAGCGAAAGAAGAAAGTCAGCATGTTGAGAAATTTGAGAATACAATAGGAGATATGGTAAATAAGGAAGAGTAAAATATCCCCCACTTAGTGTGAAAACATCTAAAGTGGGGGATATTTTACATTAAAATAATTCAACGGCAATTTTACTAGCGATGTCGGCATTGTTTTTAACAAGTGCGATGTTTGATTCTAAGCTTTTGCCGTTTGTTAAAGTTTTGACTTTGTCAAGAAGAAAAGGAGTTATAGCTTTTCCCTTGATATGTTGTTTTGACGCTTCATTAAGAGCTTGGGTTATAGCGGTATCAATCATTTGTCCATCTGCTTCATATTCTTTAGGTATAGGATTAGCAATGAGTATACCACCATCTAGTCCCAGTTCTGACTTGGTTTGTATTATTTTAGCGACATCGCGAGGAGAAGTTGCAGTATAGTCTACACTGAATCCGCTGTCTCTAGTGAAAAACGAAGGAAAGTAAGGCGTATTGTAACCTACGACTGGAACGCCGAGGGTTTCCAATTTTTCTAATGTTAATCCAATATCTAAGATAGATTTAACACCGGAGCAAACCACACTGACATTTGTTTTAGATAACTCTAATAAGTCTGCCGATATATCGAAAGAAGTTTCGGCGCCTCTATGAACTCCACCAATTCCGCCGGTTGCGAATATTTTTATTTTTGCAAGAGAAGCGAAAAACATAGTGGCGGACACTGTAGTCGCACCAGATTTGCGTTGTGATATAACGGGTGCAATATCACGTCGAGATACTTTAGCTATATTTTTTGATGTAGCTAAAAATTCTAGTTCCGATGGAGTAAGTCCTATTTTTATTCTTCCGTCAATAATTGCAATAGTTGCAGGTGTTGCACCGTTACTTAACACAATTTTTTCTAATTCGGTAGCTGTTTCAACATTCATAGGATAAGGCATGCCATGAGAAATTATAGTAGATTCCAAAGCAACTACCGCATGTCCAGAACTTAACGCATCTTTAACATTACTAGAAATATCAATATATTTATTATACAAAATAATCACCTCGTTAAATAAAATCTCGCTACAATGATACCAAACAATACCTATTTTGACAAGATACGTATTGTAATAATTAATTTGTATAAAATTGTTGCATCAAAGCGGGAATATATGTTATAATGACAGCCATAAGTGAACGGTTATTTATGTAATTCTAAGAAAGAGGGTATGAAGTAGATGAGATGAGACTTGACGAACCAGTTAAGATAATAATTATTTTATACAAAATTGTTGTATTAAAGCAGTGAAGGGTATTTAATTTGAGAAATTAGGCAGGAGGTATATGGGAATGTATAGATTTTTAGAAGGAGTGAATGGGTTCGAGGACACTCCACTTATATGTGCAATTAGAAATGGAAGGGAGGATATAGCAAATGAATTAATAGACAGAGGAGCAAATATAAATATGGTGAATGGGTGCGGAGATACAGCACTTACAGCGGCGTGTAATAAAGGTATGTCAGATATAGCAATCAAGTTAATAGATATGGGAGCAAATGTAGGTGTAATAAATAGCAATGGAGATACAGCGCTTACGTTGGCGTGTTGGTTTGGATTAAAAAGGGTAGCCAATAAGTTGATCGACCTAGGAGTAGATATAAACGTAATAGATGAGTACGGAAGGACTGCACTTATGGGGGCGATTATAAACAAAATGGATAGGATAGCGAATAAGTTAATATACAAAGGAGCCAATATAGATATAGTAGGTAAAGATGGAGATACTGCACTTGTGTTGGCATGTCGCTACTGTAATCCAGATATGGTGAACAAGTTGATAAATATGGGAGCAGATATAAATGTAGTAGACAAAGACGGGTGTACAGTGCTTATGACTGCGTGTAAGGAAGGTATGCCAGAGATAGCGAGTAAGTTAATAAATATGGGAGCAGATGTAAATATAGTAAGTAAGGATGGAAATACAGTACTTGCGTTGGCATGTTGGTCTAGAATGTCGGATATAGCTATTAGGTTAATAGAAATGGGAGTCAATATAAATACAGTAGATAAATATGGGAATACGCCACTTACTTGGGCGTGCAATAAAGGTATGCCAGAGATAGCGAGTAAGTTAATAGATAAGGGAGCAGATGTAAACGTAGTAGACGAGTACGGGAATACGCCACTTATTTGGGTATGCAGGAAAGGCATGGTAAAAATAGCGAACAAATTAATAGACAGGGGAGCAGATATAGACGTAGTAGATGAGTATGGAAGGACAGCACTTACTTTAGCGTGTTGGTTTAATATGCCGGAAGTAGCAAATAAGTTAATAGACAAAGGAGCAGATATAGACGTAGTAGATGAGGATGGAAGCACTGCACTTTGGCGAGCATGTTGGTCGGGTATGATAGATATAGCGAACAAGTTAATAGATATGGGATCAGACGTAAATGTAGTAGGTAAGTTTGGAGATACAGCACTTACGTGGGCGTGCAAGGGAGCTAACAGAGAAATTGCAAACAAATTAATAGACGTAGGAGCAGATATGAATATAGTAGATGGAGATGGAAGAACGGCACTTACGTTGGCGTGTTGGTTTCATATGGATGATATAGCAGATAAGTTAATAGATAAAGGAGCAGATATAAATAAAGTAGATAAATTCGGACATACAGCACTTAGATTGGCGTGTGAGAGAAAAATGGATGATATAGCGATTAAGTTGATAGATAAAGGAGCAAACGTAAATATAGTAGATGAGGATGGAGAAACAGCACTTATGTGGGCTTGTAGATCAAGTATGCCAGAGGTAGCGAGCAAGTTAGTAGAAAGAGGAGCAGATGTGAACATAATAGGTAGAAAAGGAAGTACGGCGCTTGGATGGGCAATTATAGGAGGAATGGATGAGATAGCAAGTAAATTAATTAATAGCGGAGCGGAAATTAAAGGTAAAGGTTTAAGAGAAAAATTATTATTGGCCGCAGCTGAAAAAAATATGAAAAATACAGTTGTAAAGTTAATTAGTGAAGAAGTTAATATAAATAGAATATTGGATATGCTAAGTAAAGAGGGCCATAACACGTTTATAAAAGGAGCAAATAAATATTTAATTGGAGAGATAAAAGCTCTTAATTTATCAGTATATAAAAGAGGACCTAGAATGACAGATAGATTTAAGAAAATAAATGATTTGAAAAGGTTTTATTGTGAAATAAACAAGAATATTAAGCCAGATAGAGCTATTCCTTATGAATTAAATGATAGATGGATAAAACATGGGTACGATTTAAACCAGTTATCAATTAGCTGCATAAATATGTGCAGAATCTTAGAGAAAGATGAAGAATCAACATCTTTAAATAAAAGAAGAAAAGTTACAGAGGATATCAGCAAAGGTAATTGCTCAAAAGGGCGTAAATTATGATAATTATTTTGCATGTAAATGTTGAACAAAGTAGAGCAAAGAAAGGTTATTTGTATAATTAAGAAAGTAGGTAAGTGTGTATGGAAATGGATAGATTTTCAAATGAGGTAAATAATTTGGATGGTATGGCGCTAGTATGGGCGTGTTTTAGAGGTATGACAGAGGTAGCAAATAAATTAATAGACAGAGGAGCAAATGTAAACGTAGTAGATAAGAGTGGAATTACAGCACTAATGTATGCGTGCGCGAAAGGCATGTCGGAAGTAGTGAGCAAGTTAATAGACAGAGGAGCAAATGTAAACGTAGTGGATAAGAATGGAGCTACAGCCCTAATGTGTGCATGTGAGTACAGTAGGACAGAGATAGCGAGTAAGTTAATAGATAAGGGAGCAGATGTAAATAAAGTAGATAAGAGTGGAATTACAGCCCTAATGTATGCGTGTAGGAGAGGTATGTCAGAAGTAGCGAGCAAGTTAATAGATAAGGAAGCGGATGTAAATAAAGTAGATAAGAATGGAGTTACAGCACTAATGTATGTGTGTTGGTCTGGCCTATCAGAGATAGTGGATAAGTTAATAGACAATGGAGCAGATATAAATATGGTAGATAGCTATGGAAGAACGGCGCTTTGGTTGGCGTGCAATAAAGGTAATAAAGAGATAGTGAATAAGTTAATAGACAAGGGAGCAGATGTAGATAAAGAAGATAAGGAAGGAGTTACAGCACTTATA
>JAGCXC010000041.1 GCA_017961515.1 Clostridiales bacterium
ATGTGGATAGTATCATTAGCATTAAAGTCTAACTAAATTATACTTTATCCATTATTAATTATCCATTAACCTTAATTTCTGAAAAATTCAGGTTTTAGTGTAGGGTTAGTGTAGGGTTAGTGTAGGGTTGTTGCATATTTGAAAATGCTGCAAATTCTTGAGCTTCAAAGGTTTGAAGCACCTGGCGATGTAGGGGTGTAGGGTTAGTGCGAAAAAGTTTTTTTCTAAGATTTTTTTTGTCGTTCTTTGTGTTTCCCCCTTCCTAGACCTTAGGTCCGTTCCAGGTCCGTTGTAAATCCGTTCCAGGTCCGTTCGGGAACTATAGGATCATGGGACTTACATGGGAGTTACATAGGACTTACATGAGAGTTGGAGAAAAGGCCAATAATATGAATTTATACATGAGCGGTTTATTCTATTATTACTATTATCTACGGAATAAAAATGGTTTTATGTAAAAAAACTATCTCAAATTGTTATTTTCTCAGTTTTTATTTGTACCTTTGCCATGTCATTATGTTTCTTCGCGTTTTTGGATTCGCAACACAAAGATTTGTGAAAAATTGATATGACAAATATCTGAGTTTTTTGGGGATGCTCAAGATACTATGAAAATATTCTCGTGTTAATTGCGGAATTAAAGTGTAGATAATATCAAGAAAAATTTTTAACATATAAAAAATGACCGAATTCTATTATAATACTACATTAGAGCAATTTTTTAAGGATTGGTATC
Organism: Clostridiales bacterium; assembly: GCA_017961515.1. Taxonomy (NCBI): domain Bacteria; kingdom Bacillati; phylum Bacillota; class Clostridia; order Eubacteriales; species Clostridiales bacterium. Next base: position 737 of record JAGCXC010000041.1, read on the forward strand.
CTCATGATACTGACTCTACCGATTATGTACAGTTACTTAGGAGTATGAACGATGATAATTCGATAAAGAAGTTAGTAAAAAAACATGACAAATTGTTAGATAAAATACAATCTTTTCAATATCGTCTTTCAACAAAGCCCAATGATTGGTATCGTTATGATTATTATAATGATTCTATGTTATGGGTAGAGTTAGACTTCTTCTTAAATAAACAAATTGAAAGGGTATTCAATGGTTATAATGAGATAACAGAAGATATGCAGTTGCAATGTCTGGTAAATCTGAAACCCGCAATGAATAGAAATGCTATAATACAAAACATCTTACCCATATGTTCTGAACCTGTTAGAAATGTATATGAAGAACTTAAAACTTCAATTAAATATAAAGAAGAGACACTCAAGATTCTTTCTCAATATGATATTGGGACTAATGGCTATAAAACTAATAAGCTTTCTTATATTCAATCGATGAAAAAGTTGATAAAAAAAGGATACATAAAAGACTCAAGGGATTCTGCTTTTGAAAATAATGTAGGAATTGGTTATTTTCCTGATTTAAGCAGTAAAATAAAATCTATAGTTTTAATAATAGTAATAATTCCAATAGTAGTTTTGTTGATTTATGTAATTGGAAAAGTTTTTATCTTTGTGCTTTGTATATTGGCATTGTTAAGTATGGTGTGGAAAGGAAAATAATATGAGGTGGAGAAGTGTGTATAAATATAATAAGGTATAGTCCCAAAAACTCCTGGGACGAACTCTTGATATTTGTCAATTTTGGGAGGCTTTGGAAAATTTTCTGAAAATATTTCGGGAAAAATTTGGCAGGGTCAAAAAAAAGTAGTACCTTTGTACTCGCTTTCCGAAAAAATGAAGGTGCTAAATCTTCTTTTTGTGAAAGCGTTAAGAAAGAGTTCTTTGACAAGATTTACATAAACAGGAAGTAGTAGTACAAGAAGCAAGTGAGAGATCACTTGGGTATAGAAACGAACCGATCAATTCGGCTTCCGCAAGGAAGCGAGAAAAGAGTAGACTTCTTAATAAATAAAGGATAGTCGTCCCGAGCAAGACAAAAGAATCTGCAAGCAATTGCAGATTACATTATAAAGAAATTTTACAATGGAGAG
>JAGCXC010000042.1 GCA_017961515.1 Clostridiales bacterium
ATTAGTATCTCTATCATGATACTTACCACAATCTGGACAAATCCAAGATCTAATTCCAAAATTTCGCACTTCATTATTTTTGCATCCACATTCTGAACAAATTTGAGAGCTTGCAAAAAATCTATCTACCTTCACCAATTTTTTGCCCATCTCTTCCAACTTGTATTTTAGAAATGTAGTAAACATCCCCCATCCATTGTCACATACTGACTTACCAAAGTTCAAAGCTTGTGACATCGCCTTCATGTTTAAGTCCTCTATACATATACAATCATACGCATTTGTTAACTTCCTCGACAATTTATGCAAAAAATCCTTTCGGCAATTTGCCACTTTCTCGTATATTCTCGCCATTTTTTTCTTTGCTTATCTCTATTCTTCGAACCTTTTTTCATTAGTGACAATTTTCTGTGTTCTTTTTTTTATCTTGCCTCTTTTCTTCTATAATATCTTGGATACTCTGCTTCTTGTCCATTGCTATCTTTATATAATCCTTTCATAGAAAAATCTAATCCCAAAAAACTCACTGTATCTTTATTTGATACTTGTTTTTCATATTCAAACAATCTACTACTTGCACTTTTATATGCATTATTCCAAAATTGTCAATACTAACTTTTTTGGCGATTCATCCCTTCACCTATAGAGGTGAGGCTATTCTCGCCAATATTTAGATAAACTTTACGGCAATCGGGTAACCTTCAATTTTTTTGATAATATATCAATATTAACACCAACTGAGGATACAATATTCATTTCAAGCATAGTATCACCTATTTCGTGTATATCTAAATATAATATAATACTAACCTCACCATGCAAATCACCTTTTATATTAATTTTTTGTACATCCTCAAAAGATAATTTTACACGTCTACCATTTTCTGATTTAGCTATAATTTCAACATTTATACTATTAATTGCAATATCTTGTATAGTATAATCATGTAACTCTGATTTCAACAAATTATAACCTTTTACTAAATTTTCCAAATAGATCAACCTCTTTTCTATACTATTGGCACAAGATTTCTGATAGGAATTACTATTCTACTACCTTCCGAAATTATAAAATACAGTGTTGTTCCTAAAATAGCAGCTTTTTTAACCTTTTTAGAAACATTCTCTACAGGTTTTCTCTCTCCTCTCTTCGGAGCTTTTTCATTCTCTCCGCTCCAATCCCAATCATGTTCATGTGGCTCTTCATTAGGGACATAATCCACATCTCTTTGTGCACGCCCATCTTTATCATATTGTCTTTCTTGCTTTTTATTACCATTTTTATCATACGTAACTTTCGTGGAATTAGGCTTACCTTTAATTGCATATGATGGCTGTTTCATCCCTAAAAATGTAACAATAACAAAAAACAAAAATGCAATTTTAATTATCTTCTTAAACATACTTTAACAACACCCCTACTTAATTATTAATATTTTTTCTTCTGTTTTGTGTCCTATTTTTATCCTATAGAACACCCTCTTGCTTTTCCCTTCTCTATATCACCTCTTCTTACATTTTCTCTATTAGACATAATATCTAATATTACTTTTTATTACTTCTTCTTCTCACCTCTTTATTCCATTTTTTTCTTTTTAGTGTGTTTTTTTCCTTCTTCTCCTAAAATTTAACATATATTATGTTGTTTGTCAAGCATTTTTGGATTAAATTGTATTTTTTTATTGAAAAATACTGTTATATTGACTCACAATATCTTTATAACCTAAAATATAATTAGTAAAAAAAGTAAAAATATAGTTAATTTACAAATAAAAAAACTCCCCAAATATATGTTTAAATCAAACACATATATTTGAAGAAGCAAAAAGCCATTAATTAAACATCGTACACTGTGTCTACACAGCTTTAGCCTATTCGTATTTATAATGAAGCATACTTACACCAACTTTTAGAAACAAAAATCCTCTACAACTAAAAAACTTCTACAAGAGCCACTTCTACTTTCTTTTCTTTGAAAAAGGTAACTCTTGGTACATTTTTTCTATAAGCTCTTTTAAAAAATCCTTACTATCTATATTGTCTACCATAATCATCTCTTTTCCACCTTTATATGGAATCTCCATATTTGCATGTGGCATCATAGCTAATCCAACTTCAGTCGGTTTCACAAGAAATCGATCATCGTATATACCACCCACTATCTTGTCTCTATAATAAATAATATACTCTCCCATCATATACCTATATGTTATTTCATCTAGCTCTGACAACTGTTCCAAAACAAAATCCAGATACTCTTTATTAGAACCCATTTTATTTCCTCTCTTGTTTCTCTACAATTTTTAAAATACTCTTACCCATTTTGGGAACTTTAACATATCCATTTTTCTGGCAAATTTCTAGTCTTTTTATCCTAATTTGCAATTTACTATTTATGTGCAATCGCTTCTATTTCAACCATAGCACCCTTAGGAAGACTAGACACTTCAAAACAAGCTCTAGCTGGCACATCATTCTTAAAAAATTCACCATATGCTTCATTAATTTCAGGAAATTTGCTAAGATCTTTAACGAGAACTGTTGTTTTTAAGATCTTATCCATAGAACTTCCACAAGATTCAAGAATAGCTTTAATATTATTCATGGATTGCCTTGTCATAGCCTTTATATCACTCTCCACAAGTTCCCCTGTTAATGGATTAATAGGGAGTTGACCAGACACAAATATAAAACCATTAATCTCTGTTGCCTGAGAATAAGGCCCTATTGCTAATGGTGCATTTTTAGTGTTTATTATATTCATTTTTATTACCCTCCTTAAAAAAACACTGTTAACTATTGCAATTATACAAATTAATTTTTAATATGTCAACAGATCATGTGCATCCTAAAGCTATTAATCTGTAACTTTCGAATTATAAATTAAAATCTACAATCAAATCTTGTAAATCACTAAAAAATCTACTTACATGATATCCATCACAAACAGCATGATGTACAGATAATGCAACTGGCATTAAAAGTTTATTATTATCTTCAAAAAAACGTCCAAGCATTACCTGTGGTGATAACCATAAGCTATCATTTATAGCCTGACCTGTAAAACTCGTAAAACTACTCCAAGGAAGCGAACTTATATCGTAACAATTACCAGGGAACTCACCTTTAGCCGTAACACTACGCTTTTCACCATAGGTACTAATATCATAAATAACTCTGTCATAAAATGCTCTAAAATCATCCGTATACTCTGTCCACAATAACGAAATTTTCTTATCACTTTCATGAAAAATTGGATAACGTGGGTAGATTGCATCGTAAATTCCCAAAATACCATCCTCATCAAAATTCATTCTAAATTCGCTGTTTTTATTTACTATTCTAGAAACAACATATATAAAAACAGGATAATGTCTCAGATTGTTTTTTTTAATTAGTTTAACTAAATTAGTAACATCGACATTCATAGTCATGCTTATCTTACAACAATTTTTTGTTGTAAACCATTCATAATATTCTTTCCTATCCCAGTTGTTTAGATCTATTTTTTCAAATTTCATTAATATCATCCTTTATTATTTTTTTAGCAAAAAATCTCTGTCAAGTATTTTTCTCTTTTTTATTCTATAATAATTAATCCACTATTTCAATTTTTTTCTTCTTACCAAAAACGCCGTAAAGGCCCTAACTTCAGTTATAGGGATATAAAGCGGCATTAAAAAAATTATACATATACTTGCATTATATAAATTAGTGATATATAATAAGCGAATAAATCTAACAATAATGTGGTTTATTCATGCAAATATCACGTGGTGTTTTGTCCGAAATATCGACGTTCCGTATTGAAATATGGAGTTGAAGTTAGGTTAAAGGAGTTGATTATAGAAACATGCACTAAACTTAGTGTCGAAATCATAGAAATGGAGATAATGCCAGATCATGTACATTTGCTAATTGAAGTAGATCCACAATTTGGAATACATAAGGTAGTAAAAAGAATAAAGGGGTATTCCTCTAGGATGTTAAGGCAAGAATTTGCATGGCTAAAATCAAGAATACCCACGCTTTGGACCAATAGTTATTTTGTATCAACAGTAGGTGGTGCACCACTTTCTGTGATTAAGCAGTATATTGAGAATCAGAAAAATGTTTAGGAGGTGATTTTGTGCAATTGGTGGAAACAGTGAAGTTATACTTGAGTAATTATAAGAAAAAGCTTGTGGCTTGTACAATGAAAGAATATATAGCTACAGTCAATAGTCTTGTTGCTATGGATATAGACGGCACATCAATTGCCAAAATCACGACAGCTAACGTTAATGCGAACTTGCCATCTGCATTAACTAATCAATGTATTTAGAGATGCGAAATCGATTGTAAAGAATTATCGAAAAAAATGTCGCGATGTAGAAAGAATAAATAAGGAACTGGAAAAGAGAAAATCGAATATTAGAAAAAGTGAACCAACAGTGCCAGTTGTAAAAAGACCTTGTTGTTATATAAACAGTCAAAACTTCAAGATAAAAGGTAATAGGATAGAATTTCCAGTAAGAATACAAGGAAAAACAAAGAGGATATCGGTTAATACTAAAATGACTGAGCGTCAAAAAGAACATCTATCCTGTGCAAAACTTGGTATCATGCGTATTATAAAAAAACAAGATTGTATTATGGCACAGTTGGTGTATGAAGTGGAGGAGGTGGAAATGAAAACAGAAGGTAATGTTAAGGGAGTAGATTTGGGAATCAAATGTCCAGCAGTAAGCCATTGTACAGATGGTAGTGTAAAGTTTTATGGGAATGGACGTAAAAATAAATACATGCGTAGGAGATATGAATATCTTAGAAAGAAATTGCAAAAAAGATTAGTGCAGTAAAGCGTATCAATAATAAGGAACAACGCATAATGAAAGATATAGATCATAAAATAAGTCATGATATTGTGAAAACTGCTAAAGAACACAATGTCAGAGTCATAAAATTAGAGCGATTTTCAAATATTAGCTCTACGACAAGAACAAGTCGTAAAAACAATCATAGTCTACATAATTGGTCATTCTATAGACTGATGCAGTTTATAGAATACAAAGCAAAACGTGTAGGGATATCAGTTGAATATGTGGATCCTGCTTATACAAGCCAGAAGTGTCCAATTTGTGGAAGTGTACATCACGCAAATGATAGAAGCTATGTGTGTGAATGTGGGTTTCGTACACATAGGGATTTGCTTAGAGCAATGAATATATGTAGATCAACTGAGTATGTTGGTAACAGACATACTGCATAGGGAA
>JAGCXC010000043.1 GCA_017961515.1 Clostridiales bacterium
ACCATTCAAATCCGTGTGCATCCACGCGGAGCGTTATAATTCAGTCGGAGCTTGAACTCCCACTGAATTGTAAATATGTACCCACCGCCTACGCTTTTTCAAGCTTAGAGGCGGGGGACATCTCCGACTGAGTTATATATTGTTTATTATATTTTTGGCCCATTCTCCTAATTCTTTATCTTGTACATTTCTACTAAATACTCTACCTTCTTTTAATATAGCTCCTTTGCATGACTCTTTTAAACCATCGTTAGTATTTCCCATTCCACTTCCTCCAGATGTCGCAAATGGTACAATTATTTTATTATTCAAATCGTATTCTTCTAGAAATGTATTAATTATAGTCGGGGCAACATACCACCATATAGGAAACCCTACATATACAACATCATATTGAGACATATTATCTACTCTGTTCGCTATTTTAGGTCTAGAACTTTTATCCCTCATTTCTATACTTGTACGACTATTTTTATTCATCCAATTTAAATCCTCTGCCGTATATGGTTGTTCTGGTAATATTTCGTATAAATCTGCACCTTCTACGGACGCAAGTTTTGATGCTATCTTTTTTGTGTTCCCACTTGCACTAAAATAAGCAACTAATTTTTTTGACATAAGTAACACCCTCTCTTAATTTTTTTTATATAGAAAAAATATTCCAAACATTCCTACAAAAATATATATAACAGGTTCTAATTTATGCATAATAACAGCCTTTTGTCCACTTCTTTTAAATATTTTATGAAATATTATCCACAACATATACCCCGTTATAGTACCCAATGTATTTGTAATCAAATCATTTATATCAGTTGTTCTATAACAAAACAGTTGACTTACTTCAATTGCTAACGACATTAATAATCCCACTATTGCAACTTTTAAAATTTTTCTAAAATTATTCCATACTAACGGCAATAAAAAACCTAGTGGCATAAACATTATTACATTCAAAATATGTGATTTTAATTCATCTATCATAAAAGGCTTTAGATATACAACTCCTCTAATCCCTCCATACTTTATTATATCCCACATAGTTCCCATATCTGCTGCAACCTCTACTGCTAAGTAACAATAAAGCATAAAGACATACGTCCAAACTATATGTCTTATAACATGTTCCTTGCCTTTATATTTGCCCTTATTCACAACTTGCCATATTGCGTTCGGTATAATGAAGCATAAAAAGGAATACATTATATATTTTTCCCATCTCAATGTTTTTCCTCACCTGATAACGCACAATACAATATATCGCCCTTTTTATAAGATGCTCCATATGTCTATAGTCTATACATACTAAAACTCCGCATTATTTACAGTTCTAGGAAATGGAATAACATCTCTTATATTAGTCATGCCTGTAACATACATTATAGCTCTTTCAAATCCTAATCCAAAACCTGCGTGTTTAGTTCCTCCATATTTTCTTAAATCTAAATACCAACTATAATCTTCCTTTTTTATACCCAATTCATCCATTCTATTTTCTAATAAATCTAATCTTTCTTCTCTTTGGCTACCACCTATTATTTCTCCTACACCTGGTACCAACAAATCCATTGCAGCAACTGTTTTATTATCATTGTTTAATCTCATATAAAATGCTTTTATATCCTTTGGATAATCGGTTACAAACACAGGCTTTTTAAATATTTGTTCTGTTAAAAATCTCTCGTGCTCTGTTTGCAAATCCAATCCCCATTCCACAGGATAATCAAATTTATCTTTATTTTTCTTTAAAATTTCTATAGCCTCTGTATAAGTAATCTTTCCAAAATCAGAACTCACCACATTTTCCAATCTTTCTAATAAATTCTTGTCTACAAAATTATTGAAAAATTCCATCTCTTCTTTTGCATTTTCTTTGCAATAATTGATTATATATTTTAACATGTCCTCTGCTAACTTCATATCATCATCTAAATTTGCAAATGCTATCTCAGGCTCTATCATCCAAAATTCTGCAGCGTGTCTTGCAGTATTTGAATTTTCTGCCCTAAATGTTGGACCAAATGTATAAACACTTTTAAATGCATGCGCATATGTTTCAACATTTAATTGTCCACTAACTGTAAGATTAGTCTCTTTCCCAAAAAAATCTTCTTTATAATTTACTTGGTCTTTATCATCTTTAGGCAAATTGTTTAAATCTAATGTTGTCACTCTAAACATTTCACCTGCGCCTTCACAATCGCTTCCTGTTATTATAGGTGTGTGAACGTACACAAAACCTCTTTCTTGAAAAAATTTATGTATGGCGAAAGCTACTATTGACCTAATTCTAAATACAGCTGAAAATGTATTTGTTCTAGGTCTCAAATGAGCTATAGTCCTCAAAAATTCAAACGAATGTCTCTTTTTTTGCAATGGATAATCTTCCAATGATTCCCCTTCTACTTCTATAGCTCTTGCTTTTATTTCAAATGGTTGCTTTGCATTTGGTGTATTTTCTAACACCCCATTTATAACCAATGAAGAACCTACCCTAAGCTTTGAAATCTCCTTAAAATTACTTAAGACACCTTCTTCAAACACAATTTGAACTCCCTTAAAAAAACTTCCATCATTTAATTCTATAAATCCAAAAACTTTAGAACTTCGTATAGTTCTCACCCAACCGCATACTTTTATTTCTTTTCCCTCTAACTCAGTATATTTTTTATATAACTCCTTTATCTCCATATTTTATACCCTTTCTTTTTCATCTTTATTGATTGAATCTGTTACTGCACATTCTCTATACAGATATTTAATATAACAACGTCTTCTATAGGCTTGTTATTATATGACGAAACTTTTACATTTGCTATTTCATCTACAATATCTAATCCCTCATAAACCTGGCCAAAAACAGTATGCTTACCATCTAAATGTGGAGTGCCACCAAAATTTATGTATTTTTGCAACAAATTTTCATCAAAATTCATTTTTCTTAAATACGTAACAAGTCCATCCTCTAATGCACTATTTTGGACTATAAAAAACTGACTTGTATTTGTATTTGGTCCTCTATTTGCCATTGACAAAGCTCCTCTATAATGATGAACTTTTTCACTAAATTCATCTTCAAATGTAGTATTCCATATACTTTCTCCACCACTACCTGTACCTGTAGGATCTCCGCCTTGTATCATAAAATCTTTTATTACTCTATGAAAAGTAACTCCATCGTAATATCCTTTATTAGCTAATCCTATAAAATTTTGCACTGCTTTTGGTGCTATATCTTTAAACAATTTAACTTTTATTTCTCCATGATTAGTCTTTATATTTGCAACTACATCACCCGATTTAGGCTTCATAAACTGATAATCTTCATCTTGAATAACACTACTTGTTTTTAAAGCATTCCCTGACTTTATTTTAACTGTGTCTTTTGCACTTGCAGAACATCCTGTGTAAAGCAAAAATAACAAACACAACGCCATCAGTAATCCTCTTCTCACAATAATCCCTCCATTTTTTATGTTCCAATTATAGCATTAAACAACCATATTCTTTATGGTAGATAGCATTAGCCCAATGATTATTATATCACTACAACCATCTTTTGCATAGCATTATTTTAATAAAAATTTTTAACTTTAATAAGCACTTTAATATTCAAAGTAAATGCAACATGTCGTGTTTCATTTGACTATGTTGCATTTGCTTTGATAATAGCCTACTAATCAATATACTTTATTCTGTCACTATAACATAATTTCCTGCTTGGTCGTATACATACGCTGTTTGGCCTGACATTGTAAATCTCACTGATTGATTTGTCCCTGTAAGTTGTGCATTTGTCTGTGCATCCACATCGGTGCTTTCGGTTATCTTATATAAGCCTGAGTCTGTATCTGTGGCCTCTATCAACGCATTTGAGCCTTTTTTGTATGCCCTTCTTATTGTTGGCCCTAAATTATCCAAATCCAATTGCGTTATATTAGATACTGCATCGTATATATACACTGTCCCAGTCGGCAATGGACCTCTTGCTCTATATGTTTGCGATGTTGTTGGATAGTCAGAATAACTTGCCTCCCCATTATAGCTGGTGCTAGGAAGTACTGTTCCTCCTGCATCTATTATTTTCCATAAGCCTGTGTTTGCTGCTGTCGCCGTTATGGTATATTCTCCATTTCCATATGCTACACTAACTTGCGGTTCTGCTGTATACTCGCTTGATAAGTCTACCTCTTTGTAATTTCCTGCATGATCATACACATATACTGTTGTCACTCCTGATGATACTGTAAACTTTGCTATACCACTTGTCCCTGATAATGTCACCTTTGCAGCACCACCTACACTCTCTGTTATTTTCCATAAGCCTGATTCGGTATCTGTTGCCTCTATAACAACATTTGTCCCTTTTCGATATGCTCTGGTTACGCTAGGTTCACTAGTGTCAAGTGTTAAAGTGGATGTATTATTTACTGCATCGTATATTGTGACAGTAGCTGCCGCTATTGGGCCAGTACCTGTATATGTTTGATATGTCGATGATGTTGGATAACTTCCAGTTTTATCTATTATTATCTTCCCATTATGTTCTACTTTCCATAATCCAGATCCTTGATCCCTTGCTTTTATTGTATATGTACCATTTGAATATGTCACACCACCATCTGGGGCCGTTTGGTCTAGCGTAGCATTTGAAACAGTGTATGACGTATACAAACCAGCATTATCATATACTCTAAATGAAGATATGGCGGAAGTTCTTGTAAAATTCACTGTCTTTGATGTGCCAGATAACGATGCATACGTTGTATTGCCATTACTTGAATCTGCTATTTTTGACAAAGCATTATTATCACTAGCTGTAACCCTAAATCCTGTATTAGCATTATTTCTATATACTTGGGTTATTGTTGGTGGCGTGTCAGATTGCACAATTAGCGTCATTACTTTATAATTTGCTAAACTTGTTATACAATCTGCTCCTCTATCTTCATCATATACTATCATTCTATATGTCCCATCCCCTATATCACTCGGTAAATAAAAATCTACTGTCCCTGTCGCACTTGTTATATTCTGCTTCGCTCTTGAAAAATAATGTGTTCCTGTATTACTACTATTTTTTATTACTCCACATATATTCCGTTTCGCACTACTAGTGGCTGTTGCTCCACTATATGTTAATGTTAATTTATTTCCCTTCTTTGCACTTATTGTGTCACCATTTGCTACACTTTCGCCATTTACCTTCATCGCTGTTATATTAAATCCTGTACTTTTCGCTATTGTTAATTTGTATGATGAGCTTGGGGTCGCGTTGAGCGTTGGTGTTACTTGGGCTACTGCGCTTCCCGTATTTGTCGTGGATATTGCTTTGAATGTAGATGATGCGCTCGCTACGCTCCCAGATGAACTCGCTTCGCTCGTGATGATAGATGCTAGATGTACATTCAAAGCAAAGCGCACAGCGTCACCACCGTAGGAATAGTTGTAACCGGACCCGCCCGAAGAATTCACCCTGGCGACATTGTAGCTACCATCAGAACAGGCCGACCGGAGCCACCAACTGCAGGTAGAACTTCCAGAATCTCCTAGTTTGCATCTACCACATTCTGCCCATAATTTTTGTTTATAATCCCCATAATTACTCTGGTACGTAAATCCATAACTTGTCACTTCGCTCGCTGACAACAAAAATAAGTAGTCATCATACAAATTCTCATTATTATCTATCATAGTACTATTAAATGTTGTTGCATAATACCATCTCGAACCATCCCATGCCCGTAACCACTCTACCGCACTACTGAAATAGCTTGTTGTTGTAGCCGCTATTGCGCTACTCTCTCTACTAAAGCAATTACTCTTTATTGTTCCATTTAATTCTCCTCTTACTGCACACTCACTACTAACTCTCCAGTTCTGTCTAGGAAAATCGGATCTATTACTCCATAAGCTATACTTTAATCCATACTCTGACATCATAAATAATCCTTTTTTATTTCCACTACTTGTTGTTCCACATGCATTTGTATATCCATCTAACGTCCCATTTGATGTTGTACTAAGTACTCTAAACAATATTGGTCCTGCTATATCATACCCCTTACCTGTAGCATCCCCGAAATATACCCAATGAAATTTATAATTAGGTTTTGTCTTATCTGTTTCACCAGTTGCAGCTGGGTCCCATATTAAACACGCTCCTAATGTCCCATCTGGTGTCCCTTGATTAATCGCATATACTTTCGTTCCAAAAATGAGCATAAAAAAAGTCAGTACCAAAAAACAGACTAACCCTAATTTATTTTTATTTATATAAATTAGATTATTATTATATCCCTTGCCACCCCCCCTTGTAGCTGAAATCCAGTATTCATGCGGGTTTTGGGCATTTTTGCCTTGCATGAAACAATTTTATTTTTGTGTTTTTGTAGTAACATTTTTAGCTTTCTCCTTTCTTTATGTTTTTAGTATTCGTTAGTTTTCTCGTTTTGTCAAAATACT